>JASJDX010000426.1 GCA_030064975.1 Pleurocapsa sp. MO_192.B19 | reverse complement strand
AAGTAAACCCCAATAAAAATTCTCTTGCCCGTTATTCAAACTAGACGGTTTAGTTTGGATGCTTTGGCGCATTCGCGGTGCGCGATCGCCCCTCTGAATCACCAACTACTTTTGACTGCACCCATTATATCCTCAGTAGGGAAGCCCTGACTTATATGGCTGAACACAAGTTACCCCAGTCTTCATGGCTACCTCTGAGCTTGTCGCTCGACCGAGTCTTTAAGGACAAAGAAGAATGGCTATCCTACCTCAAAGAGTTGGGCATCGAGAAAAACTCCCATGTCAAAACAGCGACTGAAGGAGCCTTGTTGGGAGCTGTTATCGCTAGTGGCGTGTCTCCAGATTTAGGAATTATCAGTGACGGAGCTGGACAATTTCGGTTGTTAGTTCATGGCTTATGTTGGGTTCATGCTGAACGTTTGATTAATAAACTGATTCCTTTTACTGAATCACAAAGACTGGTCATTGAAACAGTTACTGACCAAATCTGGTCATTGTATCAAGATTTGAAAAGCTACAAGAATTTGACCCCCGACCAACAGCAACAACAGAAAGCTCTACTCGAAGCCAGTTTCGACCAAATCTTTACCCAGAACACTTCCTTTGAAACCCTCAACCAAGTGCTCCGAAGGCTATTGAGGCGAAAAGCTGAATTGCTCAAAGTTTTAGACAGGCCAGAGTTACCGCTGCACAACAATGTCAGCGAGCAAGACATTCGAGAATTCGTGACTAAACGGAAAATCAGTGGCAGCACCCGCAGTGATAATGGACGAAGGTGTCGAGATACTTTCGCGGCTCCTCAAAAAAACTTGTCGCAAGGAACGGGGTTTCTTTCTGGGAGTACCTCACCGATTGGCGAAGCCACCTCCCGAAGGGAGATCGAGTCGGAGGGAAAAACTTGATTCCCACCTTAGGGAAACTCATTGCCCAGAAAGCTAAGGTTAGCCTGGGCGACCTCGCCGAGCCAGCTTCCCTGTCATTAGCCTGAGTTTTTGTGACGAGCCCACCCAGGCTTTTTTGAGAAGGTTCCTAGTCTTCTATATTTTCTTTGAGCTTCAGTCAAACGAGTAATATATTTTTGATATCCTTGATTCTTAAAAGATTTTCCTGATAAAGAAGCTGAGGTATAGGCAATTGCTATTAATAAAATTAAGTTAGTCAACCTGACAATATTGGCTTTGCTACCTTCCAGGTTATAGCCTCCACTTTTATAATCACGAAACATGGCGAGAGAGAAGTCGGAAAAATAAGGAAGCAGGGTAAGCTCATCTAATTTGGTATAAATTGTACTTGACAAAAGTTTCTCAATCGGGGGGTTGCCGAAGAAAGTTTTTTCAAATCTATAATGTCCTGACAACTCTCGCTCAATGGGAAAGAAAAAGTTCATGGAGAAAGGATTTGCACCTAGAGCTCAAGCTGAAAAGAAGGCTCAATCAAAAAACAAGGCACAACTAACTACAATCAATGAAATACAAGCCAATTTATCAGGCTATTTTGCCAATATTCCCGACCCTAGAGTCTCAAGAACCCAAAAACACTTACTCAAAGATATTTTAGTCATCGCCATCTTAGCAGCGATCGCTGGAGCAGAAAGGCGCATAGTTCGCCGCATCTAGGTTGGGAGGACATAGAAAATTATGGCATCAGTAAGCAGCAATGGTTAAAAGAATTTTTGGAATTACCCAATGGAATCCAAGCGTGATGATACATTTCGTCGGGTATTTGAACGGCTCAATCCCGAAGCTTTAGAACAAAGTCTAGCCCTGATTCTAACGGATTTTGTGGTCATATTTTCTAGCTCAAGATTTATTGAGCTACCGCTTTAATGCTAATAATTTCACTCAACAGCAACAGATATTGCTGAGGATAAACAACTGGTTATCTCATCAAGCGATCGCTTGCTCGACCAGAAGATTAGCACGAGATTACATAATCAAATTAGGAATACCCGCATCAGAAATCGAAACAGTAGAAGTTTTCCAGCTGCCATTTCCTGAGATCCCGACAGGATGTAAGTCATGTGTTTATTTTCATGGTCAATTCTATGGCGGTCAAATTTTAGTCTGTGCGATTCATCCACTTGGACTGAACGACTGTCTAGATTACCAAAAAAAACTCTAAGCTTTAAGCCTCTTTGTGGACTGGATTGAACAACAATTCGAGTAAAATAGCTACTGCTTCTCTCCCTTAAATAACGGTTTACCTGATTCGACCATTGCTTTTTTATTTGCCCACCTTGTTGCATCCTTTATCATCTGGGGATTTTGCTTTTTGGAGATCACTCTTCCTGTCTCTAGATCTAATAATCCTACTACCTCATCATCGTCGTCCTCAAAACTAAGTTGGGATATCGCCTCAATTAACACACCTCGATTTCCTCGACGCAGTTCTCGCCAACGCTCATATGAAATCGAATTAAATACTGAGTCTACCTCTCCTATTACCTTTTCCGCATCCTTTCGCTCAATAAAAGGACTGATAACATAACGCTGCCTTAAAATATAAGCTACTACCAACCATTTCCCCGTCATCTTCGACTTTTCTATTTTTATCCAAGCTGCTTTCCCCATCGATTCGGGAGATTTTTTTCGACGACGCTTGGCTTCCCCCACGCTAATACCCTCCATACTTCAAAATCGCGATTCCAGTTATTGCCGAATATCTGACTATGCCAATGTACGCTCAAGACCACAACGCTTTCATTCCTCTCTCCTTCTTTTTTGGCTTGGGAACATCCAGACAGGATCTGGAAACTATTTTAGGGACAGTTGATGAGCATCAACAACTCCAAGCTCGACATGACCAATTACAACAAGAGCTGATTAAACTTCATTTCCCTAAATCTCCTCAACTTCCCTCTTTTCTCTCTCGTTCTTGAGATTTCGCGACTTGACAATTATAGACCATCGTCCATAATTGTCAGACAAAATAGCCGATGCAAATCATCTACCAAGAAGTCGTTATCCTCAGAGCTGGTCAATTATTTAAGGATATTAATCAATGCCCCTGTGGCAGCTCCAGTAACCGCATTTTCCCCTACACTACTATCATCATTAATGATTTCTCCTGTCACCACGTTGGTAGCAGCTCCAATCCCCGCGTCTTGAATCGTACCACCGACAGAATTATTGTTTCGATCATGAGTAGCACTTACCGCAGCTCCCGTAGCCGCTCCTTTAACTGCATTACCGACTGTAGAACCATTATTGAGCACTTCTCCCGTCACCACATTGGTTGCAGCACCAATCCCAATATCACGGAGTAAATCCCCAGCCACAGCCGATTGGACAGGAAGAAAAACCACCGCCAATAAACTAGTAATGATCATCCTGGGAAATAGTTGGCTGACAAGTTGTTTATTCATCACTAATCAATTACTTACTCCAAGTTATTGTTTTTATTAGAGCTAGAAATAATTCTAGATCTCAAAAGAAGAAAAAAAGGTTAATTAAATTGACCCCCAATTCTGCACCGTCTCTAAAAATTAGAACACTCTCAATCTCATTAGACTCTCCCCACAGATTTTTGTTTCACTATCCCCTATTCCTAACTATTGTTTTGCAACTACAGTTCTAACTACAAAAGTAGTTTTTGACCAGTAAGATCTGCACAATACATAAGTAGTAATGATCGAACAAGATAAAGCGGTAAATGAAGATGTTATTAGGCGATCGCCTCACAACAAAAAACCCAGTCACCATCCTATGCAACTGGGATTTACTATTAATCTATATGACTAGGTTCGTTACCCTTGAAAGACTATTCGCTACTCGTCTTGTAGAAGATTTACTTTCACTACTTTATTTTTTTCTTCTTCAGACTTGGGTAGAGTTAAGTTTAAGATACCGTCTTTGTAGTCTGCGGTAACGTTAGCGTTTTGAATGCGTGCGGGTAGAGGGATTACTCTTTGGAATTTACCGTAACGGAATTCTGAGCGAGTTCTACCATTTTCTTCAGATTTAGTTTCGGATTTTCTTTCGCCAGAAATTGCTACTCGATCTGCCATTACTTGAATGTCTAAATCTTTGGCTTCTATACCAGGAACTTCTAGTTTTAGATGTAAAGCATCATCAGTTTCGGTTAGTTCCGCAGCAGGTATTTTAGAGAAATTACCAATTGGGCTACAGGGGTTCATCGGGATGGTTGGATTTGAACCAACGACTCCATGTTCCCAAAACATGGCTTTTAGACCTCTGAATTACATCCCGTTAGTACCCTCGGTGGGAGTCGAACCCACAAAATCTGGTTGGTCTTCGACCAGCACGTATGCCAGTTCCGTCACGAGGGCAAACATTTGGTACACGGGCGTGGGACTCGAACCCACAACAAACAAGGCTTAAACTTGCTGCCTCTTCCAATTGGGCTACAGGAGCTTGTTTTGGCTGGGGAGGTAGGAATCGAACCTACATTGTTTCGCTACTCTTGTTTATACTTTTACCTTAATTTCTGAGTCTTTACTCCTCTCTTTGTAAAAAACCTACCCTTGTAAGCTTTCCCCCCTACCCTTCGCTCTTTTATGCCATAATAAGCATACTATTAGTATAAGTACTAATGAATGAAGCAAACAAACCCGTCGTTTGGTTGGGAAATTCCCTCGACGAACTGAAAAAATTTCCCGATGAGGTGCGGGATGAAATGGGGTATGCCTTATACCAAGCGCAAATAGGTAAAAAGCACCCCTCCGCCAAACCTCTCAAGGGGTTTAAAGGGGCGGGAGTATTGGAAATAGTGGAAAATTTTGATGGGGATACCTATAGAACGGTTTACACGGTTAAGTTGGCGGGAGTAGTTTACGTACTCCATGCTTTTCAGAAGAAATCGAAAAAAGGTATTGCCACCCCGACCAAAGACATCGAATTAATTAATAAAAGACTAAAGCTAGCTATTGAAACCCATAAAGCAAACCAAAAATAAGGTGAAAAAATGAGTGAAGATACAAGAGTACAAATTAGTAGCGGTAATGTATTTGCAGATTTAGATTTACCCAATCCTCAAGAGAGATTGGTTAAAGCCGAACTAGCCTCGAAAATCAGTTCGGCGATCGAGCAAAAAAAACTCACCCAAATGGAAGCTGCCGAATTATTGGGCATCGATCAGCCCAAAGTTTCCGCTTTAACCAGAGGTAGACTGAGTGGCTTTTCTACGGCTCGATTGCTACGTTTCTTGAACGCTTTAGGCAATGATGTAGAAATAGTAGTCAAGCCAAAACCCGAAGATCGTTCTGAGGCAAAGATAACAGTAGTTGGTAATTAAAAACGTGCGCTGTTCTGGGAGAATAATTAAACAACTCTAAAATAGACCATTGTGAGCTACCTGCTCTACTCCCAAGCCGAACAATTAAAGCTAAAAGAACCCGTACCAGTAACTTTACATCCCGCAGCCGTATACCTTAGTTCTTTAAGTGAAGGTTCGCCTCGCACCATGCTGTATTCCCTCAATGCGATCGCCTGTCTTTTAACTGATGGTGAATGTGACGCTTTTTCTCTCGATTGGTCAAAATTGCGCTACCACCACACCGCAGCCGTCAGAACTGCTTTTAAGGAACGACTCGCACCCACTACCACCAACAAAATGCTCGTGGCACTGCGTCGGGTACTAACAGAAGCTTACCGCCTCGATTTGATGGATGCCAATGACTATCACAAAGCCATCGATCTGCCCAACGTCAAAGGAACGGGAAAGCTTAGAGGTAGAGCCTTAAGTGTTAGTGAAATAGAGAGTTTGATTGCTAGCTGTTACGAACAAAGAAATGCCCTTGGTTTGAGGGATGCTGCGGCGATCGCCATCTTGCGTTGTGGTGGGTTAGTGATACGGAAGTAGTGATAAAGCTCAAATCTCTGCCAGTTCTGCATTATAGCCATGAATGAAGTACCAAATCGCTCCCATATGATTGTGCAGTTTTTTGGAGAATGACAGACTTGGTCTCACGCTAGCGAGAAATACGTTGTCTGAAGGTATTAGGTAGTGATACGCAACCCCATCAAGTAGAGACAGAGAATCCAAACCCCCAATGACTGATGGTGTTTGGCAAAGATGGTATCGGTCAAGTTGTCGAAACGACCGTAGCAGTGCTTACATTGGTATCGTTGGCGGTCGGGCTGGGTTTCATCAAAGCCCCTCTTGACCAAATGCTCCGAGCCACATTTCGGACAGCTCACCGTTTCTCCCCATCTGTCACTTTAACCATAAAATGACCAAATTTTGAGGCATAAACTGTCCGCTCGCTAACGTATTTATTACCTTTCAGGCACTCTCGGATTTCCAGTTTTACATCATAAATTGTCTGGAAGTTCCAATTTTGAATCGTAAGCTGTCCAAAAGTTTTTTTGAGCTATCGAGCGAAAAATAGCCTCAAAAGAGCTTCGAGCACGTACTTTAGGATAAGTTATGCTTCAAAAAAGTTCGGCTGTTATTTGGCGTGCGGAAGCTTGAAAAACTCTGATAGTCTAGTCTCCAAGCTTTTTCTTTCTCATCTAATTATCGTACCAGTACTTTTTCA
>JASJDX010000425.1 GCA_030064975.1 Pleurocapsa sp. MO_192.B19 | reverse complement strand
CTTTTAATTTTGTTTGATTTGCTCGTTAATTGAAATGTTTATTTGACCCCTGACTATCAGTAAAACTGTTTAAGCGGTTGTGTCAAGGACTTTCACCTTATCAAAATTAAGTCATCGCATCTAGTTTCATCTATCGAAGTTGTACTATATTTGACTACAAAAGAATATAAATTCATTGAATGTTTATAATACTTTACAAAGAAACAATAACTTAGAATTAATGTCGCGCGATCGCCTTAAACTTCATCTTGCTTATCATCCTGAATTTTTAAATTTGATTGAGCAATAGTTAAACTAAATCGGTGGTGTGGCAGCTTATTGCACGTCAACTTTCATTTACTCGACTGACAATACTCTACTAAGTAAGTAGGTAAAAATATCTATTGGTAAAATAAAATACCAAAGAATAAATGAATACACTCTCAAACAATCAAACACAAAAGTCACCCGAATGTGAATTGTGTTTTTAATTATGCCAACCTATCTAAAAATTTCTAAAAATTCATAATAATACCTAATCTTGAAACACACCAAAATTCGGCAAAATTCTTAAATAATAATATATAGCCGTTCCCCTAAAGTGCAGAGATTTGCTCGATAACGCTATGCTATTGGGTCAATCACTTTATTTGTTTTAGGGAAATCTAATCGACATTGAAGATGATAAAAAAAAAGAAAGGTAAATCCCATAGATTTCAAATTCGCATTTTGGCAGTATATTGCTTATTAATTCTGTTATCTTTTTCTGGTGCAGTCTTGGCAATTCGTCGAGTTTTATTATTGCGTCTGGATGCTCGGGTCGAACAAGCTCTCAATCAGGAAATACAAGAGTTCCAGCTATTAGTAAGTGGCAAAGACCCCGACACAGCACAACCTTTCAAGGACAATATTACTGCTATCTTTAATGTATTTTTAAGACGTAATATTCCTATTAATAATGAGTATACAATTGCTTTACTTCCCAATGGCTTTTATGCTTCCGTCCCCCCAGATTTGCCCCAATCAATAGATCGCAATTCTGCTATTGTCAAGGAGTGGCAACAACTTACTGTCTCCCAACGTGGTGAGATTAATGGTTCTCAAGACAAAATTGTCTATTTAGCCGAACCAATTAAGATTGATGGCAAAATAAAGGGAGTGTTCGTAGTAGCGATCGCCACTAATAGTGAGCTTGAAGAAGTCAAAGAAGCAATCTTTGTAATTGCTCGGGTGACGGGAGTAGCAGCAGCTATTACTTCAGTTTTAGCTTGGATTTTTGCGGGTAGAATCTTGACCCCCTTACGGATACTAACCAAAACTGCCAGAGTAATTAGCGAAAATAATTTAGACCAACGTATTCAAGTACGGGGAAATGATGAAGTTGCCCAACTGAGCATCACATTTAATGAAATGTTAGATCGGCTACAATCAGCATTTGTTACCCAACGCCAATTTCTTAATGATGTCGGTCACGAACTTAGAACTCCCATTACTATTGTTCAAGGACATCTCGAATTAATGGGGGATACTCCTGAAGAAAAACAAGAAACCAAAGAAATTGTTTTAGATGAATTAAAACGAATGAATCGTTTGATTGCCGATTTAATGCTGTTGGCTAATTCCGAACAACCAGATTTTTTGCATCTACAACCCGTTGAGCTGAAAACTTTAACCGAAGAAATTTATGCTAAAGCTAAAGCGATCGCCGACCGCCACTGGCAATTAGAAGAAATAGGAACAGGTATAATTTCAACAGATCCTCAGCGATTAGTTCAGGCTATTACTAATTTGGCTCAAAATGCTACTAAACATACCCAACAAGAAGATACCATTGCCATTGGTTCTGCTATCGATCGACAATACGTTTATTTATGGGTGCGAGATACAGGAACAGGTATCCCAGAATCAGAACAAAAAGTAATTTTCGAGCGTTTCCAGACAGGAAGTAATAGCTATGAAGCAAAAAGTACGGGTTTAGGTCTTTCTATTATTACTGCGATCATCCAAGCTCATGGCGGTAAGATTGAATTATCTAGCCGTCTTAATTACGGATCGAAGTTTACTATTATTTTACCTTTAACTTAGATTATATAACCCACCTGATGCACGTCGGAATGTAGTCTTGAGTAAATTGATAGGGCAAGAGCAATAAAAGCTAAAAATAGTTTTAACAACATTTGGTTGGTAAATAAAAATTGATCAATAATACTAAAGCAGTTTATGAGGGAGAGCTTAGACAAGAAATTTGGGAAAATGTTGACATTCAAATGTTAAAAAAACTTTAAATACTTGACTGCCTGACACATCTATGTGAACTCTATATTTTTCGGGGAAATTCAATTTCGCTAGTACAGTAAATCAATGCTTTAAAGCGATTGCCTTGTCCACTGCGCTCCGCGCGATTGGGCGCAGCCCACGCTTCGCGATTGGCGCAGCCCACGCTTCGCGATTGGCGAAGCCACCTCACGGAGTGAGATCGCCTTACTCAAAAACAGCCTTGGAGGAATAAAATACAAAACCTATATGGAATAACAGTTTGAGGTACTTGCGTCAGGCAATCAGGATCTTAACTTCCTCAAAGAATGATTATTTATTAATTTTTGTAATTTTTATCTATTACTTTGATGTGCTGAGTATTTATTCTTATTTGCTTAGTTTTCAGCGTTTATTTTTCTTTCTTTTGCTGCCAATTAGTTTAATTGCTTTAGATTACATTTTGACCGACGGTCCTTGCAGTCTCCGAATCATAGCGCTTTCCCAAGTCCGTGTTGCTTAGGGGATCATCAGGTATTTATGACGAACACTTGCGCCTAGATGAAGACAAGTCTTTGCTGTCAAGGGAGATGCCTAAGGGCAGGGCTATGGACTCAGAGCGTCGCAATGTACCAGTCTGCCTCTTGTATAGGCTGCGCCACATCAACCGAGATAATTTGCGGCTAAGTATAAATACTTGTGTTTCAACAAGACCTAATATTGTATTAGAATCAACCAAAGATCACTATTAACAAAGTTATAAGGCCGAAAGCTTTAGATGAACAGCTTTTTGATCTGCTTAATTTACTCTTTGTCTTTTTCACCAAAGGTCACAGCAGAGATCTCCCCTCCAAGGGGTTCAGCAGTTCTACAGGGTGTATGCACCCAAGTCCCATCTAGGGACGCTTGCAAGCAAAGCTTGCTGTCAAGGGATAACCCCACCAAAGAACTGTTTCACCGCGTCGTCTTATGGCGCAAATTATGGCGTAAAAGTAAGGTCTTAGCCCTAACTGTGTTGACCTTAGCTCCGTTGTTTTACCTCCATTCGTCCCTTCAGGACAGGATGATCAGAGCAAGCGGCAGAGTAAATGCAGATAAATCCTTTATGTTAAGGGAGATGCCTACGGGCAGGGCTGGCGCGCAGAGCATTGCAATGTGTGCGACTGTCTCTAAAAGAGGCTGTGCTACGCCAATAGAGATAATCTGTGACTTTGGTTAAGCCAGATCTAATCCAGATCTTAAAGATCAAGAGACTTTAATTGCAATTGACGAAAGTTGTAGTGATCGCCGATTAGTTCTGCCCAATTACAACGCCAATTGCCGAAAGTATAATTATGATTGTAATCTTATCTTGTGTCGGATTCTTAACTGCCAGTTTATTTATCTACGTTAGTTTTAGAGTTGAAGATGAAGTAGAATCTGAAGTTGCTTGGATGCTAGGTGCTTCAATTTTCCTCTTAAGTTTTGTGTTTGGCCCTTTATTGATTAAGTTAGTTATGGTAATTCCGGTGTTCATGGCTTGGCCATATATTGTTGCTCGTTTGAGTTTATCTTTTTATCGTCAACTTAAGAAAAGATAAAGCCTCAAGGTTTGAGGGATAATTGGTACGTGCGATGTAAACTTAACATGAACTTAACAAAATTAGGACTTTGCTCAGAGTGAGCGTCGAATATCAGTAGGTGAGCAAATTTATTTGCATATTTTATGAGTATAGCTATAGCTGTTCTTTCTCCCCTCCTCTCTGGCGCTTGGGTCTCTTCTGCTGGCTTATGCTTGTTTTTTAAAGTACACGGGTTTATTTTGCACAAATATTTATACTAAATCATGTTCATATAGCTTGCTTGCTTGGGTTATGTCCTCTAAATCCCCCAAACTTGGGGGACTTTAATTATTAATTTATCACTTATTTATTGTCAATCAAGCATTATTTTTAGCTTCTAATTTAGCCAGACGACTAGTAAGTTCTTGGTTTGCTTGTTTGAGCTGATCGAGTTCTTGGCGTAACTCCTTGACGGCTTTATCTGACCCTAAGTTTTTCTGAACTTTAGTTACTGCTTCTTCTGCACGACGACGTACCCTACCATCGGGAGTTTGCGCGACTAGCTCATTGAGAATACTAATCGCCTGGGAAGTTTGCATCTGTCCTAAAGCACCCACAACTGCTACTTGAGTTAAGAAAAAAGACTCCCCAGCGATCGCTTCTAACTGCTCTAAAATTTCTCCTAACTTTTCGGGAGTTTGACCAGTAGAAATTGCCCCCAGACAGCGAATAGAAGTTAACCGCAAAGCCTGAGGAATGCCTGGCTTAGTATATTTAAGGATCATATCTACAGCATCGGCAGAAGTTTTCATTTTACTCAATCCAGCGATCGCACCACTGCGAACTACTTCATTCCAACCTGCACGTTGTTCTAAGATAGTTTTGAGTAAGGCGATCGCTTCGGGTTGTTTAGCTTTAAGATTTCCTGATACCATTCCCCCCAAACTACGAGCAGCAGCAGCTTCGGTATAGTAACTATAATCACCTTGATTTAAGCAGTTAGCAATAATCTCATAGCTAGCATTAGTTTTAAAGTTGCTCAAAGCATCAATGACTGCCCGACGTACCCTAGCATCTTGATCTTTTAAACCTGCTTGTAAAGCATCTGTGGCTTGATTAAGTTTGATTTTGCCCAGTTTTTTGGCTACTTCTACCCGCACACCCCAGAATGAATCATTGGTTAAAGATTCAGACAGAGCTTTAATTGCTTCTAGTCCACCTTTTTTCGCCAACGCCGCCGCCGCATAGATTCGAGAAATGGGATCGGGATCGTATTTTAGCTGATTTTTTAATTCAGTAACAGGATACTGAAGAGTCACAGTTTTTAAGAAGTTATTCCCTACATCAAAGCTAACAAAATCGGGTTTGTTTTCTAGGGGGAAGAAAAAGCTTTGTTCTGGCTGATGAATGCGAAGAGGAAAAGTTTTGAGTTTAGTATCATTAGAATCTTGGGAGATATAGCCAAAGGCTACAGGAAGCTTAAGATCGAATAATTCCTTACTATCACTATCTTTCTTTGCCTGTTTTTGGGTAACAGTTAATTTAGCCAGATTACTATCTCCATCCCAGGAATAAGCCACTTTATAATCGGGATGACCACCACGAAAGACATACTGATCGAATAAGAACATCAAGTTATAACCAGTAGCTTTATCGATCGCTCTTAATAAATCCACTGTCTCAACTGTCTTATGAGCATTATCCTGCACAAAGGTATGAATCGCTTTGTCAAATAATTCATCTCCCAAAATTGCCCGAATCATGTGATAGACACAAGCACCCTTTTCATAGAGATGGCGGTCATAAAGTTCGATCGCTTCACGATAAACATTAGTAACAATAGGACGACGGTAACGGGAACTATCTTCAGTAATATAGGTACGGGCTTCGTTTAATAGGTAATAAGCAGCATCATCCTTGCCATATTCTTCCTCTGTCCAAAAAACCTCGGCATAGGAAGCCATTCCTTCTTTGATCCAGGCGTGTGACCAGTGTTTAATCACAACTAAATCGCCAAACCACTGATGAGCTAGTTCGTGTAGTACTAAACTTTCGGTACGCATATTATCGATCGCAGCTCGTTCATCTAGCAAACAACGATCTGTTAGCAGAGTAGTAGAAGTATTTTCCATTCCGCCAAAGATAAAGTCATCTACACATACCTGAGCATATTTAGGATAAGGATAAGCATAACCGTATTTGGCTGACAAAAACTCTACCATACGGGGAGTCTTACCCATACTGCGTTTACCGTCTGCTTCCCGCCCTTTTTCTACGTAATAAGTAACGGGGATACCCTGCCACTCATCAGCAATTTCGGCAAAGTCTCCTACAGCTAAAGTCATTAGGTAAGTGGGGTGTACTTGCTGTTGTGACCAATGATAAATAACACCACCGTCTACTGTTTCGGTATTAATTAACTCCCCGTTAGAAATTGCTCTAAACCCTTGTGGTACTTTTACTTTGATTTCTGAAGTAGCTAATTGACCAGGATAATCAAAGCAGGGAAACCAAAAACGGGAATGTTAAACTAAGTCACCTTGTCACCAAGGCGACTCGTCTTCAAAACCGTGCATGAAACTTTCGCTTCACACGGCTTCTCTCCTTTCTGGCTCTTTATGAGTACCTACTAAGGTTGGAATATCATC
>JASJDX010000424.1 GCA_030064975.1 Pleurocapsa sp. MO_192.B19 | reverse complement strand
AAACATACCTGTAATAAAGCGTGCTTTAATCAAAGCTTTTCGTAAAATCTTGGGAATTAATTAAAAAAAATAAGTTTAATATTTGAACAAGGTAGCCTGTTTCATGCAGAAACTATAAGTACGGGATTTTTTGACTTAATTAAGGATATTAAAAATAACTCAATCGGTCAAAAAATAGAAGATTTAGAATTTATTATTCCTCAAGTATTTAAAGATTCAAATCAATCAGACCAGATCTTATCTTGTTTAATTAAAGGGAGTAATCAAAGAAATCAACAGGTCGAGTTGAAAAAAATAAAATGTGCTATAAAAAACTCACGAGAAAAATTATGGAATAGAATATCTAATTGGTTAGACAGTCAAATACCCAGTTATTTACATGAAATAATGATTCTTGGTGGGGCTGCTCAATATTTCAAAGAAGAGTTAAAAGATTGTTTTGATTGGAGTAATATAGACTGGTCTGTCGATTTAGCTAAGGAAATTAATGATTTGTTTTTTTCAAATTTTCAGCCAGAAGATCAATTGGCTTTTAGATTTATCGATGCATTTGGATTGCATAAATACATGAACAAAGTAGATTAAGCAAGAGTAAATTATGTCTAGAAAAACCGATGGAGTCTTACAAATAAGATATGTCAAAAATTCGACGATCGGCAAAATAATTGAAGAATTAAAGAAAAGCGATTTTAATGTCAGCCAAAAAGTTAGAGATTATATTATGTTTATCAATGGTTATGAAGTTTTAAAAAAGACAAATAAAGATATGTCTCAAGAACAATTACAAGAAATTTGCTTAAAAAATCTGCAATTTTTTGTGACGCAATACGAAATATCAAAAATTAATCTAGAACAAGAAAAGCAAAATTTAAATTCAAATTCTCTGACTCAACATTCCCCCTCAAATATCACTCATGATCCCCACCCCGAAAGTGATTGGGGTGGGGATCATAAGAGTCAAACTTTACCGCCAAAGCCAAGTCAAAAGACTCAAACTAAAGACTTATCTATGATCGACTCTCTTATAGCATAGCTAATTAATTATGAGTAAAATAGCATTTAAGCAAAAAATGGAAAAATACGCCTCAAAATCCCCGAAAAAAAGCGATATTTCCGCAAATAATCGGGAAACTTCCGCTAAAAATAGCATCTATTTTGTTGGAGGAGAAAAAGGAGGAGTTGGGAAAAGTTTCTTCTCTAGATGTATGTTGGATTACTTTATTGCCAAAGGTTGGACAGATGAATTTACTTTAATCGAAGCCGATCCTACTATCGATGATGTCAGTTCTGTTTATTCTGACAGTTACGATAAAGTAATGTTTTCAGACAATAAGTTTCAAAAAAATGAACCAGATTTGATTATTGATCGAGCCTCTGACAAAACCGTCATTGTCAATCTGCCTTCCAACGTATGTCAACAGTTTGATTCCTGGCTAAGAAGAACGAAAATTTTAACGAGTGTTGAGGCCAAAGAATACTACGCTAACATCATTTATTTTTTTGTTAGTGATGGATGCTATCGGAGTATTGATCGATTCATCACTCAGCTTCAAGAATATTCGATGGAGGATTTACCCCATTGTTTGGTCTTAAATCCTGGTCGTCTGACTTGTGCAGGTACTTATCATTATCTAGAAGAATACACACCGCTAATGGAAGCGATTAAGACTTACGATATACCAATACTAATGCTTCCTGAGTTGGATTCAGACTTGCAGTTCAAATGCGACCAAAATTCTCTGTCATACAGAGGTTTAGGCAATGGTCAAAAATTTACAGTCAAGCAAAAAGTCAAGAATTTTCTCAGTCAAGTTGATGCATTATTTGATGGTGTTTTCCCGGAAAAAATCAATCAACCTCAAGGTTTAACCAAGATTGCCATCGAACAAAAAGAATATCGTCAACGAAATAGACTTCCCATTGCTACTAGGGCTGAAATACTAGCAAGTTAGATATGGATAGTAAAAGGCCTGAAGTTAAACATTTGACCGAACTAACTGGAAAAGAACCAGACTTAATGGATCAGGTTTTGATGTACCAGCCTCCATTGGTTCAGCGTCAAGTCAGAAAGTTAGTTCGGATGTCAGGTATTAAGCAAGACGATCCTTACTTTTTAATTCTTCTATCTTGTCGCATCAATCAAATATTGCTCGAAAATGCACCTAATAGTCTTGAAAAAAGCCTTGATAATTATTTTCAAAGGGTTCTCAATTTTCAAGGCGATCGACTAGAACAACATCGCCAAGTAGCTTTAGATATTTCCATTGCTAAGTTAAATAATGCGATCGCCAAAACTTTAGAAGATAACGGGATTGAATCAAAAAAAGGCTTCTTCAAATCTTTGGTATGGATTCGTCTTGTTAATGCAATCTCCACTGCAACGGCTTTAAGTGTAGGTTTTGCCTCTGGGTGGAGTTTTGATAAGGCGGTATTAGCCAAAGCAAATACGGTTAATCTCAGCCCAACCGAAATTGGTCTTCTCGAATGGGCCCAAAGCAAAGAGGGAAAATTCGCTAAGGATTTACTTGACTGGAACGAGGATTTACTGGGTCAAGAATGTCAAAAAAAAGTGTCTTCTTTGAACGTAACCATTGAGATTGGTTCAGCTAAAGCGACATCTGGCTACTGCTTTGTTTGGACAGAGCCACCAAGGGAACGTAGCTTTAACTGAGATCTTGCACCTAGCCTGTAATTAAACTGTGATATTTGGGTAAAGGCGCGGAATGCGCTGCCTTCGGCAAGCTCTTGAGGCGATCTCAAGAGAACCTTCGGGGGAAAGGTTAAAAGGAAAAGCGCACCGCCCCGTCGGAGGAAACATCCTCCTCGACTCTAACCGCCCACCCTTTGGGTCTAAAATTGATTGTTACGCTTCCATTATTAGGTTTTTCTGTAAGGCTTGCAAGATCTCAGTTGAACTAGACTTTTATTGTTAAAAGACAACTAAAAGACAAACCAATGATAACAAGTCAAAAAGACTGGCAGCAGTTATCTAGATATAGCATTGCTGCCATTAAATTTAATTTAGTCGATCGGTTATTTTTGCTCCAGGAAATAAGTAACTATTGTGACCAATCAAAAGATATTTTCTTTTGGAATTCAGGTTATAAATACTTACAAAAAGTCACAGTGAATCAGTCAATAGAAGAGTTCAAGTTATCTGCTACTAACTATTGTGCCACTGAGCATTTAATTTCTGTATTAAGTGAATTAAAAAAAGAAGCAATCTTAATAATTGAGGGTCTGGGAGAAGTTGACTATCAATTAGGTTGTCAACTAAGAAATTTTTATTTTCAAACTCAAGTGTCAAGTAATGATTCGTGCGCTCACCAAATCATTTTAGTTGATGAAAAAATCCTCATTCCTTTATCGCTCTCGTCAATAATCCCAGTATTAGAATACAAAATTCCTGATTTGATTGAAATTCAAGATTTTCTACTCGACTCTTTTGGAGAGATGGCTGAACCATCTTTAAATCAAGCTTGTTTTGGTCTATCAAGAGGGGAAATCAAAATCTTGCTCGATCAAGGAGAAGATCAATCGAGTTTAACCCAGAGAATAAGACAATACAAAACAAGTAAATTAGCCCGACGAGGTTTGAGAATAGTTCCTAAGCCTGATGTTGATAATGTAGGCGGTTTGGACGAATTAGAACGCGATTTAAGAAAAATCAGTCGGCTTTTTAGTCCTGAAGCACGAGCTAGAGGTCTTAGACCACCCAAAGGCTGTTGTCTATGGGGGCTGCCAGGAACAGGTAAATCTTTAGTTTCCAAAATGATGAGTTCAAAATTGAACGCCACTCTAATTTCATGCGATTGGAATGAACTATTGGAATCAGATTTATCTAGTTCCTTGGCTAAGTTGCAATATGTTCTAGACGTTGTTGATGGTATTGGCAATTGCGTACTTTTCTTTGATGAATTTGAGAAAGCATTTGCAGGGTGGAACTCAGGAAAAGACGGTGGAATTCTGGCTAAGATGGCAGGTAAATTACTAACTTGGATGCAGGATCATGAATCCCCATCAATCATGTTGGCGACTATCAACCATCTTGATATGCTTCCCCCTGAACTGATTCGTAGATTTCAGTATATTTGGTTTTTCCCTTCATCGCTTCATAATGGTGCTATGTGGGAAGTTTTCAAAATCCATTTATCTAAACATTTTGGGGCTTTATACCAACAGTTATCAGATACCCAGTGGCGACAGTTATTTTTGGTTTATCGCGGTTGTTCACCTGCTGAAATAGCTGGAGCAGTTGAGCGAGCGCATGACGAATTATTTTTTACGGATCGTCATCACAATCTCGCTCAAAATGTACTGCTTAGTGAGCTTCTAGCTGAGCGAAAAAGATTCAAACCAGCAATTACCAATAGAACCACTAGTAACGCTTTAGCCAAAATTTTAATGGAGGCCTCCTTTGCTAGACCAGTGCGAGGAAAAGATCAAAGTCGATTCGCTATACCTTCAAGAGGTCTTTTTGAGAAAGATGAATCATCAAAAATCACCTTGGATGAATATGAAGAAATATTCCATAAAATTATCCAAACTGAACCCGAGCAACAATATTCTTATGGAATTTAACTCACTTTGTTCGTAGCTCAAAGCTCTCAGCTCTCAGCCAATCAAATGGGGTTGTAGACCCCAACTGATTTAAGACACATACACGAAGGTGGAGTTTTAAACCAAATAGCGCACAAAGCAGCCTGCAGCTTTACGCCTTTATTTAAGTAAGCTTTAGATCTATACCACAAGGGCACAATGAAAGCTGATAGCTAGAAGCTGACAGCTCGTAAAATGACAGATTTTTGCCAAAAAAGTCTAAAATCTATTAATAAAAAGCCGAGTTTAAATAAGTTATGGGATCAAAGTTTTGTTTCACAGATTAAGAAAAAATGATGAAAAATAATCGTGATAGTTCACATCAAGGGAGTAAATCATCTATCCGAAGATTAAATGGTAAAGAATCAAAATGGGTTTGTGCTTTAGGTAGACATAAAGATCTTTGGGATTTTGCAATTACTGGCAGTTTCGATGACTGTTTGGATTACGGCTGGGGAATTCTTCAACATGAAGTAAACTTACATTTTTATCAGTTCAAAAGCAAATTAAGAGTAAATGGTGGATATATTGGAAAGTATGCCGAAATTAAGCGGCTACCGAAAAAGTTCCAGCTTGGTAGTGGCTTGGCTATTGGTGAGTTGGTGGTTATTTTTGATGATCCAGAAGAGATTCAGTTAAATTTAAGTAAGCCCATTTATGCTGGGCTTGTTCCTCATTTCTCTGATGTAATTTTTGGACATCATGTATATCGTGGTTTGGTTGAAGATAAAATATTAAATCAGCTAACGATGTGGCCAAATCTTAAGTTTGTCAAAAATAAAGTTAGGGATAAAATAGGGTTAAAAAATATTGAATTATTGCGACTATCGAATTATCCAATCATTGTTACGTCGAGTCCTTTTATCTTAGCTAAAGCATATGGTGAAGGTTTAATCAGTTGCTTTGTCCCTAGTTTTATTTCGTTGGTTTCTAATCCGAAAAATGGTGAACCACAGGGGATACTAAGCGATTTATTTGAGTGGTTATCTCCCTATCCTAAAAATGTATATTTGGTTGAAGAAAATTTAAATAAAATGGCTCAAGATGATATTTACGAAGAAACTGAAGGATATAAACAAGTTTTTAGATATACGTTCGCACTTCTTCAAGATCAATGCCATAAGTTAAAATCTAGTGTCACCTATTTGCCAATAGATAAAAAAGCATCGGGTAATCAACTGGTCAAGATGATCAAAGAGAAAGAAACAATCCCACCTTTTCTTCTTTTCGCCTAATTTTGTTGTTGATTAAGCTGTACCGAACTATTAAACCAGATAGAGAATCCTTATTTTTCCCAGGGGTTGGTAGTTGTCGTCTATCGCATATTGATTGTGCTGCTCTCATTGTTTTTTATAGGCGATACGACGATTCGCTACGCCAACTACCTTAGAAAAGCAGTCGCAGCGAGACTGCTATTTTCATATTTTCAAGAGCACAATTGGCACGGAAGCTAATTATTATTTGCTAGTTTTAATCGCACTACTATTTTTGAGAGGCAAAAGTGAGTTAGGCAAGTCATCAAACTTGTGTTTAACACAAGAGCCAAATTTTTTCATTTGGGCAACTGTCATAGTAGGTTCGGCTTGACCTTTTGACCAACGCCGAATAGTGGAAATCGCTACACTAATTTCTCTGGCTAATTGTTCTTGAGATAGTTGGGCATTCAATCTCAATCTTTTAAAGGGAGAATTAGTTTCTTGATGCCGATTTTTTGGGGGTCAGGCCATGATGTTTAGAGAACAGGTGACAAAAATTCTTATTTTTCAAGATTCAATTTTTGCCAATGTTGTTTAATAGTTTCTTTTTCTTTTTCTTTTTCTTTTTTTT
>JASJDX010000025.1 GCA_030064975.1 Pleurocapsa sp. MO_192.B19 | reverse complement strand
AATTCTTCTTTATTACTAGGATTCCATCGTTTAATCAATATTATGAATCAATTTCAATCATTGACTCTTTCAGGATAATCTCTGTTATTTGTTACTTCTTTAATTCGGAAAGTGACAAAAGAGGGATATAGCCTGTCTCAAATAGATGAGATACTAAATTTTCCGAACTGCGTTCGCGGTTGCGGAGCAAGTCGTTAGACTCAGCGTGCCCGTAGGGCATACTCCGAACTGCGAACTCCGAACTGCGAACTCCGAACTTATCCTAACCAAGGTGTATCTCATTAATACGAGAAACGCTATATCTCGATCTAGACTTAACTGTGCAATACAACAGAAGACTTAGTTTCTGCTACCTTTCATTTGAAAATTAAGATCTTTGAGTTTGAATGGCAGTAATAGCTATTGTGTTAATAATGTCATCAACGGTGCAGCCACGGCTAAGATCGTTGACTGGTTTTTTGAGACCTTGAAGCACAGGACCGATCGCTAGTGCGCCTGTTTCCCTTTGCACGGCTTTGTAGGTGTTGTTACCTGTATTTAATTCGGGGAAGATTAACACCGAAGCTTGTCCCGCCACCTGGGAATTAGGCATTTTTTGCGAACCAACGGTAAGATCCACCGCCGCATCATATTGAATTGGCCCTTCGATTTTCAAATCTGGTCGTCTTGTTTTAGCGATCGCCGTTGCGTTGCGGACTTTCTCTACCTCTTCTCCTTGACCCGAACTACCAGAGGAGTAGGACAACAGAGCAACTTTAGGCTCGATCCCAAAGGCTGTAGCTGTATCGGCAGAGGAAATGGCAATTTCGGCTAATTGTTCGGCGTTAGGATTGGGATTTACCGCACAATCACCGTATACCAAAACTCGATCTTCGAGACACATAAAAAATACCGAAGAAACAATCGAGCAATCTGGTTTGGTTTTGATAAACTGCAATGCTGGTCTGAGGGTATGTTGAGTTGTATGCACTGCACCTGATACCATGCCGTCGGCATCTCCCAGGTAAACCATCATCGTGCCAAAATAGGAGACATCGAGCATATATTCCCGCGCTACCTCTAGGGTTAAACCCTTGTGCTTCCGCAATTGATAAAGCTGATCTGCATAAGACTCGAAGTTTTCTGCCGTAGCTGGATCGATAATTTGTAGCTGGCTGAGATTCAGGGCAATATTATTTTGCTTAATAATTTGCTCAATTTTTGCTATATTGCCCAAAAGAGTGATGTTTACTAGCTCTCTTTCGATCATAAACGCTGCTGCTTGCAAAATTCTCACTTCTTTAGCTTCTGGCAGTACAATGTGCTGCTTTTGAGACTTAGCTTGCTGCAACAGATTATAGGTAAACATCTTGGGAGTTATTCCCTTTGCTTTAATTGTCTTAATTTGTTGTTCCAGCTTACTGAGATCGATAGATTCATCAAATAGCTGAATACTCAGAGTAATTTTGTCGCGATCGACTTTTTCGGTAAGTGGCGTGTAATTCCTCACTACTAAAGATGTCTTTACCTGCTTCAGTAATTCTGAAGTTTCGTAAGTATCCACTGATAAAGATAAAATCGGCAAAGGATCGTAAAGACCATCAATGAGCTTTCTGATGGGTTCTGGTGGTTGTAAGTCCCCTGAAAGCAAAATACCTGCTAAATGAGGATATTTAACCGATTGATGAGCCTGCAAGAGTCCCAAAATAATATCACTACGATCGCCAGGCGTAATTACTAAGGTATTCTCTTTTAGTCTAGTAACAGCGTGTTCTAACTGCATAGCTGCGATCGCATAATTAACTGCTAGGTTATCCAGTCGATTATGTCCATAGAGAACTTCGGCATCAAGCTGTTGAACAATTTCCCTGACTCTCGGACTACTTAGTTTGGGTGCGTAGGGAATAGTCCCCAATAAATAATCACTGCTAAATTTCTGTTCTAGGGCAGTCTTAAATTTTGCCAATTGTTCTGAGGGGACTTTATTTAAAACGATACTAATAACCTGACATTCTTTAGCTAATAAGACTTTAGAGACATCTTAACGGGTAATATCGCCTCTGGGATACTCCTGCGATCGGCATTCCTTAAGATAATAATGGGACAGCCTAAATTTTTGGCAATTTCCGTATTAAGATTAAATTCAAATGCCGATATTTGCTCTAGATAATCAGAACCCTCACACAAGATAAAGTCATATTCTTGCTCTAAACTTTTATATTTGAAGATAATTTTGTCTAAAACTTTATCATAGTCACCCTGACTAATCAGTTCATGAGCTTCGTCAGCGTATAAACCAAAGGCACAATCGTACTGTTGATTTAAGTCAAAATAATTCAGAATCAGGCTAATATCTTCATCTTGATGATTATGAGGCTGTTTTCTGATTACTGGACGAAAAAAAGCAACTTTACTAGTTTTTCTCAGAATTAATTCCATAATTCCCAAAGAAATAAGAGCTTTGCCACAACCTGCCTCAGTGGTACTAATGTAAAGAGAACTAGTCATTTATAGATTACAAACTAAAATTATTCATAGATAAAATTCCTGCTCTCCATTAATACTAGAGACGATCGCGCCGTTACTAGATAATTATCTTCGTGAATTTTAACTGCTGCTTTTAGGTCAGAAAAATCATCTGGTGCAGCTAAAGCCGTATCAATAATTCGATGCCAATATCCTGACTTTAGAGGTGGTAATTCAAACTTAAGGGCTTTCCAGTAAGCATTGAGAATCACATGAAGGTGTTCTCCACTATCGGGGTGGAATAAGGAGAAAGCTAGATAGTGAGAGTCTTCGCTCCAATCAGGTTCTCCTAAATACTGTCCATGCCAAATTAAATGTGGTTCTAAGCTGGCGTGGGTAACTTTTAAAAATTTCTCTTGGCGGAAAATTTTCAATCCCTGAATAAAGTAGATCAACTTTTTGACAAAACGGAGTAAACCATCATGTTGAGTCACCAAACTCCAGTCAAACCAACTTAGTTCATTATCCTGACAGTAGGCATTGTTATTCCCCTTTTGGGTCCGTCTGACTTCATCTCCCATCAGCAACATGGGTGTTCCTTGAGAGATAAACAATATGGTCAAGAGATTTTTAATTTGCTGCGAGCGCAATTTCTCCACGGCAGAATCCTCCGTTACTCCTTCTAGGCCACAATTCCAGCTAAAGTTATCATTAGCACCATCACAATTTTCTTCTCGATTAGCCAAATTATGTTTGCGATTATAAGAAACTAAATCGTTAAGAGTAAAACCATCGTGGCAGGTAATAAAGTTAACGCTACGATTAATATCTGTATCAGAACGGGAGTAGATATCGGGACTGGCGAGAATTCTAGCTGCTAAACGATTGACTAGGCCGCAATCGCCCTTAACAAAACGGCGCACATCGTCTCTAAATGGTCCATTCCACTCAGCAAACCAATCAGCTAATTCAACAAACTTACCCACTCCATATAATCCCGCGGCATCCCAAGCTTCGGCAATTAATTTGGTTCCTGCTAAGACGGGATCGGATTCGATTCTAGAGAGAATATTCATCGTTCCCGTTCCTTCTTTGATCGGTTGTCCAAAAATATTTCTGGCCAAAACTGTAGCTAGGTCAAAACGAAAGCCATCGACGTGCAGTTCTGAAACCCAGTAGCGTAAGGAATCCAGAATCAATCTACCAACGATGGGATGATTGCCTTTAAAACTATTGCCACAACCACTATAGTTTTTGTAGTAAGTAGCATCATCTTCCAAGATATAGTAGGTTTGGTTATCCAAGCCTCGGTATGAGAGGGTTGGTCCTTGATGATTGCCTTCAGCAGTATGGTTGAAGACCACATCCAAAATCACCTCAATTCCTTCTCGATGTAGGGCTTTAACCAGATCGCGAAATTCATCTACTGCTGCTAGAGGATCGCGCTGTGAACTATAACCTCTATGGGGAGCAAAGAAACCAATCGTGCTATACCCCCAATAATTTTTCAATCCTGGGCGGACATCTTGGGGATCGAACTGATGGACTGGTAGCAATTCCACTGTGGTGATTCCTAACTCTTTAAGATAGGGGATTTTGTCAATTATTCCCGCGTAAGTTCCTCGCTTTTCTGGAGATACCCCGGAGTTGGGATGGCGGGTAAATCCTCCCACATGCAATTCATAAATAACACTGGTGGAGTAAGGAATTCTGGGAAGGCGATCGCCTTCCCAGTCATAGCTACTGGTGTCTACCACTACTCCTTTTAGTGCTTGAGCACAGTTATCTCCTGGACGACTGGCAGAGATGCGATCGTACCTTTCCGTGTTCACAATGGCTCGCGCGTAAGGATCTAATAGTACCTTGGTGGGATCGAAGCGGTATCCTTTTTCTGGAGCAAACTGTCCGTAAGCTCGATAGGCATAAATTTGTCCTGCCTTGATTCTGGGAACAAAGATGTGCCAGTAGTAGTAAGTTTTGTTGAGGGAGGGATCGAGTTTAATTATCTGGACTGGTCGAGAGGCCTCGGCAGTATCGAATAATAGTAGTTCTATCGCTTCAGCATTTTGGGAAAAGATGCAAAAATTTACTCCATGAGGATATACAGTAGCTCCCAAGGGGGAACTTTTGCCCGGCAAAACCTTTAGAGTCTCAGCTTGCTGACCCGTGCTTTGTGCTTGGTATGTTAATAGCTCATTCACCAACAAAACTCCTTTAACTGATTTTTTAAGATATCGAGCGCAGATCGAGCAGAGGCTGCTTTTCTCAACCAAGATTTGACCAGGCAGTCTCAGGTACCAGGTAGGTTACGCAAGGATTGAGATAGGTGATAGCGATCGCCCAAACAATGGAGCAAAGGTCCTCTTTCGGTAAACTCAACGATGCTGACCGAAGCAACTGGCATAAGAATGCGATCTCGATAGCGACCCACATCGATCCCCAGTATAGAACACAACATAATACGGATGGTTGCTTTGTGGGAAACTACCAGAACATTACCACTGTTAAAAGTTTGTTCGATCTCTTCTAAAACTGCCCCGCTGCGACGAGCAATATCGATGCCTTTTTCCCCACCCGAAGGAGAGTTCCAACCTGGATCGGCTAACCAACGGACGTATTCATCATGGAATTCTCGGTTAACCTCTTCTGGAGTTTTACCTTCCCACTTACCATAGGCAATTTCTTTAAGTCCGTCCCGCAGTTGTAAATCCATTCCGAGTGAATTAGACAGGGGTTTTGCTGTCTGAACGGTACGCCACAGGGGACTACAAAAGATCGCTGTCCAGGGAAGGGATTGATAGGCGGCTGCAAAATCCTCTGCCATCCGAACTCCTTCTGGGGTCAATTCCACATCTAAAGTTCCGCAGTAACCTCCTGTCTTACTAGCGGTAGTTTCTCCATGTCGCAGAAAATAGATGGTGAGGCTCATAAGTAAGTAATTCTTTGATAGTTGAGGACATTCATTCATCCAAGGAAGGGGAAGTTAAACTGGAGCCAAACCAGAGAAACGAGAGAAAACTTGCTTGTTTCACCACTTATATCGGTTGGCTCTATTAATCTCAATCCCAAACCTTTTCCAGTTCTCCACTGGCTATTTTTTCGTCGATTAGCTTCCTAACTAATTGAAGTTCTTCAAAACTTACTTTATTATCGGCGCGTATTGCATCCTTGACTGTTTCAAATTCCACTCCCGTCAACTTGCCGTCTTCTGTGGCACGTTCAATTATCGCTTTGAGTTTCTCAAGTTCTTGGAGTTCCTCGGGAGTAGGTTCTTTATCTTTAGGGCGTGAAATTTCCATAGTTGGGTTGGCTCTCTTAATCTTGATTATTGAACAAAGCATTTCTATACTTGTAAACCTGCGTTAGCTTGAGAATATTCTTGTATTTCAATCGGTACGGCTTGAGTTCCCCAAATATCCTCGCAGTATTCTCGAATAGAGCGATCGCTGGAGAATTTACCCATGCGTGCGACATTTAAGAGCGACATTTTCGTCCAATGGTCGCGATCTTGATAAGCCTCTCCTACTTGTTCTTGACAGTCAATATAAGATTGATAATCAGCTAATAGTAAGTAGGGATCGTCGTAGAGAAGATTGTCTACAATAGGCTTAAATAGATTACTATCTCCGTGGGAGAAGAAGCCAGAAGCAATTAGATCGATAACTGCTTTGAGTTCTGGGTTGGAATTGTAGTAATCCCAGGGATTGTAGCCTTGAGCTTTCAAGTCGCAGACTTCTTCTGTTTTTAAGCCAAACAGGAAGAAATTCTCTGCTCCCACTTCTTCCCGAATTTCTACATTAGCCCCGTCGAGAGTGCCGATAGTCAGCGCGCCATTGAGGGAGAATTTCATGTTTCCCGTACCAGAAGCTTCTTTTCCTGCGGTGGAAATTTGCTCGGATAGATCGGCAGCAGGATAAACTCTTTGACCAAAGGTAACATTATAGTCAGGTAAAAATACTACTTTGAGGCGATCGCCCACGTCGGGGTCGTTGTTGACTACATCGCCGACGGAGGTAATTAATTTAATCATCAACTTCGCCATGTAGTAACTTGGTGCTGCTTTACCGCCAAAGAAGAAGGTACGGGGCGTAATATCTAAACTGGGATTTTGTTTGAGGCGGTTGTAAAGGGTAATTATATGGAGGACATTTAGGTGCTGACGCTTGTATTCGTGAATTCGTTTGACCTGAATGTCGAATAGAGATTCTGGATTGACAGTAATCCCTACTTTTTCCCGAGTATATGCAGCTAAATCTTGCTTGATTGCCTGTTTAATCTCCCACCATTTTTGCCTGAAGGCACGATCGTCAACAAAAGCCTCTAATTTTCTGAGTTCATCCAGGTTATTAATCCAGTTATCCCCAATTTTTTCTGTAATCAGTTGAGTTAGTCGGGGATTGCTAAGTACCATCCAGCGACGGGGGGTAACTCCGTTGGTTTTATTGCTAAATTTCTCGGGCCATAACTCATAAAAATCCCTGAGGATGGTTGTTTTAACTAATTCAGAGTGTAAAGCGGCAACACCATTAATGGCATAAGAACCAACACAAGCTAAGTTTGCCATGCGGACATATTTCTCTCCGCTCTCATCAATTATAGATAGTCGCGATAACTTATCTCCATCTCCTGGATATTTAATTCGAACTTGGTCGAGAAAACGCTGATTGATCTCATAGATAATTTCTAAATGGCGGGGTAACAAATAACCAAATAAGCCGAGCGACCATTTCTCTAAAGCTTCTGGCAAGAGGGTATGATTCGTGTAAGCAAAGGTTTTCTTGGTAATCTCCCAGGCTTTATCCCAATCCAAGCAATGCTCGTCTACTAGCAAACGCATCAATTCTGCCACACCGATGCAAGGATGAGTGTCGTTGAGTTGGGCCGTAAACTTCTCGGCAAAAGTTTCGATGCTATCTCCATCCATCATATGCAGGCGAATCATGTCTTGGAGAGAACAGGACACGAAGAAATATTGCTGTTGCAGGCGCAGTTCTTTTCCTTGAATCAGTTCGTCATTGGGATAGAGAACTTTAGTTAGGTTTTCCGAACCGACTTTTTCCCCAACAGCACCGTAGTAATCGCCGACGTTAAACTTAGAGAAATCAAAAGATTCGCAAGCTTCGGCTTTCCAGAGGCGCATGGTATTGGCGGTGTTGACTTTGTAGCCCAAAATTGGCGTATCGTAAGGAATTCCTTTGAGAACATACTCTGGCACCCAGCGTACTCGATAGTTGCCTCGGTTATCACTGTAGCTTTTTGTGTGATCATCAAATTTCACTTCGACCGAGCTTTCTGGACGCGCAATTTCCCAAGGATTGCCATATTGCAGCCATTTATCGGTGATTTCTACTTGCCAGCCATCGCCAATTTCTTGGTCGAAGATGCCAAATTCATAGCGAATGCCGTAACCAATAGCGGGAATTTCTAGGTTGGAGAGAGAATCCAGGTAGCAAGCAGCCAGACGACCCAAACCGCCGTTACCCAATCCTGGTTCTTCTTCTTGTTCGATCAGTTCTTCCAAGTCTAATCCCGATTCTTCAACGGCTTGGCGCACTCGGTCGTAAATACCCAAATTAATTAGATTATTGCCCAAATGAGGTCCGACCAGAAATTCCGCTGACAAGTAACAAACAACCCTGACATTATTGTTTAAGTACGATTGATTAGTAGCAAGCCAACGTTGTAACAGGCGATCTCTCACTGTATAAGCCAGTGCCATATAATAATCATTTTTAGTGGCAATAGCTGGAAATTTACCCTGAAGATAGAAGAGGTTATCGGCGATCGCTCTACGTAGAGTGGGAATACTCAATCCCGTGCGATCCGTTAGGGTACGCGGAGCGTAATCGTCTTCTGTCATCAGTTGACTGGCAATGGGCTTGTTTTGAGATAAAGTCATTTCTTGCTCCTTAAAATAGTTAGCTTTTATTTGACTAACCCGAACATGATTGGTACATGATTGGCAACTAATAAGACCACTTCCAGTTAACTACTTCCGATCGATCCATACCTTCTTCGTGAGCGTAGGCCAGATTGTCGATGATGGCATTTCTCATCCGTTCTCTGACGTATACGGCTTTTGAACCGAGTTTATCAACGCGATCGATGATGTCGATAACTAAGTTAAAGCGATCGATTTGATTCAAGATTGCCAATTCCAACGGCGTGTTGATATTCCCTTCTTCCTTATAACCCCGCACGTGAATCCGCTCTTGATTGGTGCGACGATAAGCTAGTTTGTGAATCAACCAAGGATAACCGTGGAAGTTAAAGATCACTGGTTTATCGGGGGTAAACAGAATATCAAACTCTTTATTCGATAAACCGTGAGGATGTTCTGTCTCGGTTTGTAGGCGATATAGATCGACCACATTGATAAACCTCACTTTTAGTTCGGGAAATTCTTCTCGTAAAATTGCCGTAGCTGCCAGAGATTCCGTGGTGGGAATATCACCACAACAAGCCATCACTACATCGGGTTCATCTGCTGCTTTGCCACAGTCATCATTACTGGCCCATTCCCAAATACCAATCCCCTTGGTGCAGTGTTTAATCGCCTCTTCCATGGTTAGGTATTGCAGGTGATTTTGTTTGTCCGCCACGATTACATTGATGTAGTCCTTACTCCGCAAACAGTGATCGGCGACAGAGAGTAAGCAGTTAGCATCGGGGGGGAAATAAATTCGCGTCACGTCCGCACTCTTATTGGTTACTAAATCGACAAACCCTGGGTCTTGGTGGGAAAAACCATTATGGTCCTGCCGCCAAACCAAAGAAGACAGCATCAAGTTAAGTGAAGATACGGGCGCACGCCAAGGAACGTGTTTTTTACAGATATCTAACCATTTGGCGTGTTGGTTGAACATCGAGTCGATGACGTGGACAAAAGCTTCATAGGTATGAAAAAAGCCATGTCTGCCAGTCAACAAGTAAGTTTCCAACCAACCTTCTAGGGTATGTTCGCTCAACATCTCCATTACTCTCCCGTCAGGAGATAACTGACTGCCATCTCGATCTTCTGGGAGGTAATCCGCCATCCAGGTTTTCTTGGTCACTTCGTAGATATCTTGCAGGCGGTTAGAAGCCGTTTCATCGGGACCAAAGACGCGAAAATTAGTCATGTTTTTTTTCATGACATCCCGTAAGAATTTACCCAAAACTCTGGTGTTTTCTACTTCTACTGTTCCTGGCTTGTCCATGGTCACAGCGTAGTCACGAAAATCTGGTAATTTCAAATCTTTACGTAATAAACCACCATTAGCTACGGGGTTGGCACTCATGCGCTTAATACCCACAGGCGCTAATTCTTTTAACTCCCGAATCAAAGTCCCGTTTTCGTCAAACAATTCTTCTGGTTTGTAATCTTTCATCCACTCTTCTAGGAGTCGGACGTGCTCTGGATTAGAGTGCATTCCCCCCATCGGTACTTGGTGGGCGCGCCAAAATCCTTCTACTTTATGTCCGTCTACATCTTTTGGTCCTGTCCAACCTTTGGGAGTCCGCAGAATGATCATCGGCCAGCGGGGACGAAAGGCTTTATTGTTACTTCTAGCTTCTGATTGATACTCCCGAATTTTAACGATACACTCTTCCATGACTGTAGCCATTTTTTGGTGCATAGTTTCGGGGTCTGAACCTTCGACTAGGTAAGGAGTATAGCCATAGCCTTTAAATAGATTTTCTAATTCTTCGGAGCTAATGCGAGAGAGAATTGTGGGATTGGCAATTTTATAACCATTTAGATTTAAAATCGGCAATACTGCCCCATCACGAACGGGATTGAGAAAGTAATTGAAAGTTTTTCTGATTCTTGAAGTAACCCAAAGTCTTAAGTTATAGATCAGAAACTTTTTGTCTCCAAGTCAGGTTAAATCTTTTTTTATGGGATATGTTCCATCAAGAGTGATGTAATTATCCAGATATAAGTAGTAAGGGCAGTTTTGACCAGGACCATAGCGAGGAAATAATGGATGAATTAGTTTTAGGTCATAAGCTTCAATTGTCATCTAGTAAACAGCGATCGCAGACATAGTGATAATTTCCTATTTTAACCGATGCAAAACTCATGAATTCTCCACCTCCACTGTTTTGTAGGGACTACCGTAATTGCAGCCCACCCTGATGTATTCGGTTAATTTTTTACTTGTAAAACCGCGTTAGCTTGGGAATATTCTTCCAATTCAATGGGAACGGCTTTTGCATCCCAAATATCTTCGCAGTATTCTTGAATAGAGCGATCGCTAGAGAATTTACCCATCCGAGCTACATTCAAAATCGACATTCTAGTCCAATTATCGGGATCTTGATAAGCCTTTCCTACTCGATCTTGACATTCAATATAGAGTTGATAATCAGCTAAAAGCAAATAGGGATCTTCATAAACCAGATTATCGACGATGGGCTTAAATAGATTGGCATTTCCACAGGAAAAGAAACCAGAAGCAATCAGATCGATAACCGCTTTAAGTTCGGCATTAGCATGGTAATAATCCCAAGGATTGTAACCTTCAGCTTTAAATGCTTCGACTTCTGCGGTTGTTAAGCCAAACAAAAAGAAATTTTCTGCCCCTACTTCTTCCCGAATCTCGACATTTGCTCCATCGAGAGTACCAATAGTTAAGGCACCGTTAAGAGAGAATTTCATGTTACCCGTTCCCGAGGCCTCTTTGCCCGCAGTCGAGATTTGTTCGGATAATTCCGCAGCCGGATAAACTCTTTGACCAAAGGTAACATTATAGTCGGGGAGAAAGACGACTTTTAGGCGATCGCCGATGTCAGGATCGTTATTAACAATATCTCCTACAGAAGTAATTAATTTAATAATCAACTTCGCCATATAATAGCCTGGTGCAGCTTTTCCCCCAAAGAAGAAAGTGCGGGGAGTAATATCTAAGCGGGGGTTTTGTTTGAGGCGATTGTAAAGAGTAACAATATGCAACACATTGAGATGCTGGCGTTTATACTCGTGAATGCGTTTTACTTGGACATCAAATAAGGAGTTAGGATTAACTTCTATTCCCGTTTTTTGTCGAGTATAATCGGCTAATTCTTGTTTAATTGCTAATTTAGTATCCTGCCATTGTTGACGAAATTCAGGATTATCTGCTAGCGGTTCGAGCTGTTTTAGTTCTTCTAGATGATTAATCCAGCGATCGCCAATTTTCTCTGTAATCAGCTTACTCAGTCGGGGATTACTCAAAACCATCCAGCGACGGGGAGTTACACCGTTGGTTTTATTGCTGAATTTTTCGGGGAAAAGTTCGTAAAAATCTTTGAGTACGGTTTCTTTCAGTAACTTACTATGTAATGCAGCCACGCCGTTAATCTCATGGGAGCCAACACAAGCTAAATGCGCCATTCGGACGTATTTTTCGCCACTATCATCAATTAAAGACAGATTTGCCAGCTTCTGGTGATTATTAGGATATATGATTCTGACTTGGTTCAGAAAACGCCGATTGATTTCGTAAATCAATTCTAAATGTCTCGGAAGCAAGTAACCAAATAAGCCGACAGACCATTTTTCTAGTGCCTCTGGTAACAGGGTATGGTTTGTATAGCCCAGGGTATTTTGGGTGATTTTCCACGCTCGCTCCCAATCAAAATTATGCTCGTCGAGCAACAAGCGCATCAATTCTGCTACGGCGATCGCGGGATGGGTATCATTTAACTGTGCGGCAAATTTTTCGTGGAAGTTATCCAGACTATCACTTTGAGCCAGGTGTAAGCGAATCATGTCCTGTAGAGAACAAGAGACAAAAAAGTATTGTTGCTGTAAACGCAGCTCTTTTCCTTGAAGGTGTTCGTCGTTGGGATAAAGAACTTTAGTCAGATTTTCCGATACGATCTTTTCATCAACTGCTCCATAATAATCCCCGACATTGAACTTATTAAAATCAAAGGATTCACAAGCTTCAGACCGCCAGAGGCGCATCGTATTGGCAGTATTGACCTTGTAACCTAAAATTGGCGTATCGTAGGGAATTCCCTTAACTTCATATTCAGGTATCCAACACACTTGATAATTGCCATCAGCGTCGGTATAACTTTCCGTATGTCCGCCAAACTTAACTTTTACTGAGGCTTCAGGGCGAGCAATTTCCCAAGGATTGCCATATTGCAGCCATTTATCAGTAATCTCTACCTGCTGGAGTTTAGACTAACTCCTTCTCTCATCAAACTAAACGGTTTAGTCTGACAATGTAGCGAAGAAGATTTTTCGAGTGAGCAACACATAAATGGAAGTGGACACAAGAACGAGATAATGAGGTAGAAATAGTTAATTAGTCATAATTTTGACTCAATCTGCCCAAAAACTACAACAATTCAGAACTAAAGTCTATCAACTATTAGGACGAGCTAAAGATGCTACCTTTGATTTAATGGATGCCGTTCTGGTCACCCGAAACGTCTATTCTTTTGCCGAATTATCACTCTCACCAGTTTTCCGAAGAAAGTGGCAAGCGTCTCTATGAAGCCCTGGATGATTGTCGACCGAATCGGCAGAAGTTAATGAAACTCTATCTGAGAGAAATCCCAACCAAACAACGACCAATCATCGCAGGAGATCATACACCATGGCCGAGAACGGAAGCACCAACCCTTAAGGATAGAACTTATGAACATGGGGCGAAAGTAATTTCAGGTAAACCGATTACTCTAGGTCATGGTTATAGTACCGTAGCTTGGATTCCTGAAGAAAAGGGAAGTTGGGCTTTACCCCTGCGTCATGAGAGAATAACCTATGAATGAAACCCCTATTAGCAAAGCAGCTTTTCAACTTAGACTTGTATGTCGGCATCTCCAAGAAAGGCCGATAAGTTTGTGGGATAGTGAGTATGGCTGCGCCAAATTTGTACAATTGACAGCAGATATTAATGCCGATTTATTAATGCGTTTACGCCCCAATCGTTGTGTGAAGGCGTGCGCCTCTCCCCTATCCAGGAACAGGAAGACCAGCAAAACATGGTCAAAAAATGAAATTATCTGATTCAACAACATGGGGGATTCCAGTTGAGTCAATCGAAATTGATGATCCAACATGGGGACGAGTAGAAATTAAAAGATGGAGTCAGTTCCATTTTTACCATTCTCCTAACCATCTAATGGAAATTATTCTGATTCAACGCCAAGGAAAAGGACTGTCTAAAAAAACAGCAAAACCGATGTGGTTAGCGTGGATTGGTCAAGACCAACTCTCATTAGAAGAACTCTGGAAGTATTACTTAAGACGCTTCGCCATTGAACATTGGAATCGATTTGTTAAGCAAAGATTGCACTGGAAACTGCCAAAATTAGGAACTACCCAAAAAGGACAAAGGTGGAGTGATTTAATGCCTATTTTAACATGGCAATTATGGTTAGCCCGTGAGATGATAGAGGATAATCCACTACCCTGGCAAAAGCCTCAAAGTGCTGACAAATTAACGCCTGGAAGAGTTGCCCAAAGTTTCTCAGGAGTTTTAGCCACTATTGGTACTCCAGCATTATCGCCCAAACCTCGCGGAAAGTCGTCGGGTTGGGAAACAGGTAAAAAAAGGAATAAAAAACCCCGTTATCCCGTGGTTAAAAAGACAGTAACTCGAAAGAAAAAAGACAAAAAAGACAAAAAAGAAGCCGCTTAAAACAAATCTTTCAACTATCATCATTGTTCTGAGCTTTTTTTGACAAGCTGAGTCAAATTCTCATGCGCCCCAATAGTTGAACTGTACCGTTTAGTATAGCTGCCAGGGTGGGAGTTAGTCTAAACTCCAGGTATAAGCCAAGGCTAAATAATAATCGTTAATACTGGCGGTAGCAGGGGTTTTTCCCTGAAGATAGCGTAAATTATCGGCGATCGCTCTTCTGAGAGTAGTAACGCTTAGTCCCGTGCGATCGTCTTCTGTAATAATTTTACTAGTAACGAACTTGTCTTGAAATAATGTCATTTCTTGCTCCAATAAATTCCTTTTCTTTCCCGCAATCATTTGTCAATCTAATTCTGATTCGTGACAAATAGTTAACTTCAGTGGATGGCATTTTTTAAGCTTGATAGCAATTACCTCAGCTTCCTCCTTAACTAAGTCTTCGACGTAACCAGCCTGATAAAGTCGAGCTTCTTTCGGACTAACAAAAGGACCAAAATAATAAATATAATAGGGTTTAGCTGTCTTAATTTCTAACCACCACGATAGTTGAGACTGCTTAATCCACCGTAATCTAAGAGGTGATTTTAGACGAGTTAATTTGTTGAAAATCATAGCGTTTCTCACTAAAATCGAGTAAAAACTCTCTAAAGTTTTAAGTAGACTGTTTCCCAGCAGTTCTGCTTAAAACTAGTTTGAAAATCAACTAATAGTGACTTGATTAGAGGCTATATTTCCAAATAAAAATCCGATAACTTTGGACGAAAATATTAGGTAATAATAATTCAAATAAACCTAGATTATTTATTTGGAATTTGATTTTTGCTGAGATTGCTTTTTGAAAATTTCATCATTAAGATTGATTTAAGAAAATATAATCAGTTGATAACTTTTTCTTAATTTATTAGTTGATTAAAAGAATATATTTTTAGAATAATCTGAAGCCAACCAAAAAAAACATTAATTATTAAAAATTAAAAACTTATTAGCTCGCGTTAAGAAGGTGGCAATGATTGAGATGATATTTAATTTAGAAAACTCGTGGTGTCAACAGGCGACGACGCAACAACCACTTTTCTAACTCTACACACCAAAAAACGACTGTACTTAGAGCCAGACAAATAATTAGTTCTCCCAGTGAAAGAGCTGTGGTTTGGAAAAGTTGCTGTAATAAGGGAACATAGATTACTGTCAATTGCAAGCCCAGGGTTAAGGTTACTGCTCCCAAAAGCGGTAGGTTGGAAAGTACGCCAATTTGGAACAGTGAGTTGCGTTCGGAGCGAATGGCTAAAGCATTCCCCATCTGGGAGAGGGTTAAAACGGTAAATACGATCGTTTGCCAACCAGGATGGTCGTGAAGCCAATACCAGTAACCTGTAATCAAGGAAACCAAACCCATAAGAATGCCTACCCAGATAATGTTCCAGCCTAGAACTCGGCTAAAAATTTTCTCCTTGGGAGAGTAAGGAGGACGACTCATGACATGGCGTTCGGCTGGTTCTACCCCTAGAGCTAGGGCGGGTAAACCGTCTGTTGTCAGGTTGATCCACAGAATCTGGAGTGGTAGCAAGGGTAACGGCATGCCCAAAAAAGGAGCTACAAGCATTACCCAGATTTCACCTGTATTACTACTGAGCATATATTTAATGAACTTGCGGATATTGTCATAAATGATTCGCCCTTGCTTAACCGCAGCGACAATGGTGGTGAAGTTATCATCGAGAAGAGCCATATCCGCAGCTTCTTTGGCTACATCAGTACCAGTAACACCCATGGCTACACCGATATCCGCCTGTTTCAAAGCTGGGGCATCGTTAACACCATCCCCAGTCATGGCTACAATCTGTCCTCGATCCTGCAAAGCCCGAACAATATTAAGTTTATGCTCTGGAGTTACCCGTGCGTAAACCGATACCGCTTCGACTTGTTTTTCTAATTCGGTGACGGATAAATTAGCCAAGTCTTGCCCCGTCAAAATTTGCCCATCAACAGCAATCCCCAACTTGCGGGCGATGTATTGAGCAGTCAGGGGATGATCCCCCGTAATCATGACGGGACGGATACCAGCATTGATACAAGTTTGGACTGCCTCTTGAACTTCTCCGCGCACTGGGTCACTCATGCCCACCACCCCGATAAAAATCAAATCCCTCTCCCAGTTCTTACCCCCATCAATCTGGTCAGATAAGCCTGGTCGAAATGCTACTCCCAGGACGCGATTTCCTTGTTGGGCTAACTCATTGTTAGTTTCCAGAATATAGTCGCGCCATACTTCGGTGAGAATTGCAGTGCGATCGTTTACCCAGACTTCAGTACAAATCTCTAGCAAACTATCAACTGCCCCTTTAGTAAAGCCTACATAAGGCAGCTTTCCCATCTGCTGATACCACTGCCAAGGAATTTGGAGAGATGAAGGCAGTTGAGACGAACTGACAGGAAATTGGTGGATTGTAGTCATGCGTCTGCGTTGGGAATCAAAAGGGACTTCAGAAACTCGTGGGAAAGAAGGTTCTAATTCTGCTTTCCACAGTCCTAAATGAGCAGCTGCCATCACTAATGCTCCTTCAGTGGGTTCTCCTACAATCTGAAAACAGTAGGAACGCTCTGGAATTGCTTCTAGTTGGGCATCGTTACACAAAGCACTGCCAGTTAAGAGTAGTGCTAGTTCTGGCTGATCGTTTAGTAGAGAAGGCTTTTCTTCTTTGGCATCTAGCCAAGGAGAAGCTTTAGATAGATAAGAGGTAAGCTCTAAGCGACGACCGACAACATCGAGAACCGAAACGGTCATCCGATTTTCTGTCAAAGTTCCAGTCTTATCAGAGCAGATGGTAGTCACCGATCCCAGGGTTTCCACCGCAGGTAGTCGGCGGATTAATGCTCCCCGTTTCAACATTTGTTGCGAGCCTAGAGCCAGAGCAATGGTGACTACTGCTGGTAATCCTTCAGGTACAGCAGCTACGGCGATACTGACCGCTGTGAGAAACATCAACTGGAGTTCTTCCCCCCGCATCAAACCCAAGATAAAGATAATTAATACCAGGACTAAAGTCGCAATTACCAAGCCTTTTCCCAGTTGTTCTAAACGTTGCTGAAGCGGTGTCAAACCAGAAGCTACTCCTTGCAGCATAGTAGCAATTTTGCCCAATTCCGTATTCATTCCCGTTGCCGTCACAATCCCCTGACCGCGTCCATAGACTACCAAAGTTCCCATGTAAGCCAGATTATAGCGATCGCCAATCGACAAATTATCGCCGATAATTGCAGAGGATATTTTATCTACTGGCTCGGATTCTCCTGTGAGGGATGCTTCCTGAGTTCGCAGGTTGGCCGTTTCTAGCAACCTAATATCCGCTGGCACTAAATTTCCTGCTTCTAACCGCACAATATCTCCCACTACTAACTCGGGAGCAGCAAGCTCTTGCCAATGACCCTCACGACGCACCTTAACTGTTGGCACAGCCAAGGCTTTAAGCGCCGCCATCGCTTTTTCAGCGCGATATTCTTGACTAAATCCCAATAGGGCATTGAGTACAACAATGATCGAGATAATTATTGCCTCTTTATAGTCACCCAAGATTGCTGAAACCACAGCAGCAATGATCAGAATAACTACTAGCGGAGCAATTAACTGCTCCCAGAGGATTAACCAAGGATTTTTGCTTCCCCTTTCCCGTAACTCATTAAGACCTTGCTCTGCGAGACGACGCGCTGCTTCGATGCTGCTCAGACCAAAAGAAGCATCACTACCGAGTTGTTTCAAGACCTGGGCGGACTCTAATTGATACCAATTACTCATGGTTTTGCCAGCCAATTATGCCCCACTGTTGCAAGACTAGCACGAGCAGATGTAATTACTTCGGTATTTAGCTTAATCTTAATCAATACCTTACCAAGGCTTAACTTCTGTCACAGCTTGCTTCCGATAGAATCTTAGTAAGAGACTTTGTAGTTAAAGTTACAGATTGAGGACGACCAATGAACACCACAACTGAGTTTAAAAAAAGTCAGTCAGATAAGATTTTGATCTCAACTTAATCCCCAAAGCGATCGCTTCGACTTTGAACTTTGGGCTAGAGAAGTTCGCCAGCAAATGCTAACTGCTCTCCAGCAACGCTTAAGTTCTAGTCAAGGAAAAACTTCTAAATAATCCGCCAAAATTTAATTGTCTTATCCTCTCTACCACTGACTATAGTTTGTCCGTTAGGATGAATTGCCAAAGTTTTGATTAAACAGCGCAGCAGAAATCTTGAGGCTGGTACTGCGTTCACCACCGAGGACGAATTTCACGCCATCAATGCTTATTTTCAAGCACCTACCAAGGATGAGGGCTTGAATATTACTGTTTACGAACGTGAAGGTTAGAGAAGGTTAGATAACTTTTTCGGTAATTGAACCAAGTTTGAGTTGACATCCACAGCTTTAAGTGTATATGATATAGTTACAGTTACAAAATAATAAAATGAATGTCTAAAAGTACCAGATTTCCCGTTGCCGTTCACATTCTGACGTTTCTATCCGCCCATCCAGGAGAGTACGTCAGTTCGGACGCGATCGCTAAAAGCGTTGCTACCAATCCTGTGGCAGTGAGGAAAATTTTGGGAATGTTAGTCAAAGCAGGGTTTGTTAGTTCTCTAGCTGGTAGTCGGGGAGGTGCAAAATTGGAAGTCGATCCCCAAAAGCTTTCGTTGTTAGATATTTATCAGGCGGTAGAACAAAGAGAAATATTTCAGATGCACGAACCTCATCCTAATTGTCCTTTAGCCAAAGGAGTTAAAACCGATCTACAGCAGGTATTCGATCTTGCCCAAACCGCAATGGAACGCCAGCTTGCAGCCCAAACTTTACAAGATGTATCTCAAAAAGCGGTATTGGATTTCAATCAAGCTATGTGCTAGGTGAAGATTTTTTTTTATTTGTAACTGTAACTGTAACTTATGCAGTTTTATATTGAATAAGGAGAGATGATGATGAAACCGAAAATATTGGTAATGGGTGCAGTGGGTAAGACTGGAAAGGAAGTGACATTAGGGTTATTAGCTAAGGGTTTCCCAGTGCGAGCCTTTGTCAGAGTAGAAGATCGGCGAGCGCATCAATTACGTCAGGCTGGGGCAGAGATATTTGTCGGCAATTTAGCAGAAATGAGCGATCTTACTCAAGCCCTGCAAGGAATACAGCGAGCTTATTTTGTCGCTCCTTTTAACCCAAGACAGCTATACAAATCAATGGCATTTGCGATTGCGCTCCGCGCACTGGCAAAGCCAATCGCTGCTGCTGAAGCCAAATTAGAAGTAGTAGTGGGTATTACCCAGTGGTTAGCTCAACCACAACATCCTTCTGTCGCCACTCGTGAGAGTTATCTGACCGAACAAATACTTAGTTGGATGCCTGGAGTAGATTTAGTTTTAGTTAACCCAGGTTGGTTTGCCGATAACTATATGGCTTTGTTAGAACCGATTTCCCAACTGGGAATCTTTCCCATGCCTTTAGGAGAAGGGCGGACAGCACCAGTATCGAATAAAGATATCGCCAGGGTAGTAGTTGCTGCATTGATCGATCCCGCACCCCATATTGGTAAAACCTATCGACCAACTGGAGCAAAGATACTCAACCCCTATGAAATAGCTGATAGTTTTGCACGGGTGTTAAATCGTCCCGTGCGCTATCAAAATATTTCCGATGAAATGTTTTTTAAAGCAACAAAATCGATGGGAATCGAAGCAAGATTGCAAAGCCAGCTTCGTTACTATCTGGAAGAATACCGACGTGGTGGGTTTGAGGTAGGCGCACCCAACAACGCAGTGCTAGAAGTTGGGGGACAAGAACCAGAGGATTTTGAAACTACCATCAGTCACTATGCGATCGATAATCCAGTAACTAAACCAACTTTGGCTAATAAATTAAGAGCGATCGCTAATTTTGGCAAGATTCTGATAACTTCCACTCCCGATTTAGAGCTTTACGAAAAAAATCAATCTCATGTATTGCTGCGCGAGCCAAAATTTAGTTTAGATTACGCTCCTTGGAAGGCAACGCACAATGTTGATAATGCCTTTGGCTGGAAGGACGGAAAGCACTCTCAATTTACAAAGTTAGATAGAGAATTTAGCTCCTTTAATAACTGAGGAATTAACTCTCTTTCCAGTTTGATTCACACAATGAGGAGAATTTAAAGTTATGAGCAATTATATTCAACCCGTCAATTTATTTCTTTCCACTTTAGCTTTTATGTTAATTGCCCAATGGTACGTCATTCCTGCTCTTAAGCGAATGACAAGAGAACAAGCACTTCAGCCTTTGCTATTGCTCCATTCATTTCGCCATATTGGTTTAATGTTTCTGGCTATTGGTGCGGTTAAATATGAATTGCCAACTGCATTTGCAGTACCTGCTGCGTTTGGAGATTTAATAGCATCGCTATTAGCATTATTGGCACTGGCATTTATCCGACTGCATTGGACACCAGCAATACTGATTGTATGGTTGTTTAATATTGAAGGTACTCTCGATCTATTTAATGCAGTCTTCCTCGGTATTATCCATGATGCTTGGGACGGCATGGGTGCTACCTTTTGGATTCCTTCTGTTATCGTTCCTGCGCTTCTGGTTACGCACTATATTGTTTTTCTGATTCTTTTGCGTCCTGTTAATGACAATAAATCAGAGAATATCTCGTAATTTAAAGACAATTCTGAAAATATCTCAAAAACTCACCGCAAGATTGTGACAGTGCCACAGGAATTTGATAGTTGAGACGAGATCGCTTCCCTAAACTAAAAATGTAAATTGTTTAGGAGAAATATTAGGCTATGAAATTAGTAATTTTTGGTTCTACAGGAAGTATTGGTCGCCAATTTGTCAAACAAGCATTAGAACAGGGACATAGCGTAACAGCATTTGCCCGCAATCCCGCCAAGCTAGCGATCGAGCATCCCAATCTCAATATTGTTCGAGGCGATGTGATGGATCTTTCCGCAGTGGAAAAAGCAGTAGCAGGACAAGATGGGGTGATGTGCGTACTGGGAGCGGGCAACAATAAATATCTCTCACAATAATCTTCGACTAACTTTACTGGTAATTTCTTTGCCAGAAATCACCTTAGCTAAAAACTGAAATGATATAAGATATCTCAGCAAGCTTCAACCGTGGAGAACCAGAATTCTTCTTCTCTCTGCTGTTGGTTAGCTCAGCAGCTTTTCTACTACATTTGTAGGTAGCGGTTTCGACAACAAGAATCCTTGAGCTTTACCACACTGCAAAACTTTCAATTGATTGAGCTGCTCATTCGATTCAATTCCTTCGGCGATCGTGGTCATACCTAATTGCCGAGCCAAGTTGATGATTGTTTGAACAATATCTCGACTATCCCTTTGCTGTCCCATAGAACTAATAAAGGAGCGATCGATTTTTAAGTTATCGATCGGTAAACGATGCAAATAACTTAGGCTAGAATAGCCTGTCCCAAAGTCATCAATACTTAAATCAATTTCTCGTGCTTTAAGTTGCCACAAGATATCGCTTAGTTCGTCTAAGTTCTCCATCAGCATACTTTCTGTGATTTCTAATTGTAAACTCTTGCCCTCTAAACTGGTTTGAGTCAAAATTCCATCAATTTTTTCCAGAAAACTAGGATCTTTCAACTGTTTAACTGAAAGATTGACACTAATTTTCAAACCCCTAGCCATCGAAAATTGAGTTTGCCACTGAGCCAGTTGTTGACAAGCTGAGTGTAAAATCCATTCTCCAATAGGCAAGATTAATCCTGTTTCTTCCGCAATTGGTAAAAACTCGTTAGGAGAAATCCAACCCTGCTGGGGATGTTGCCAACGAATTAGTGCCTCAAACCCTATTATCTTTTCCGTTTCTAAACAGACAATCGCCTGATAATATACTTGAAATTCCTGATTTTCTAAAGCATTGTAAAGATCGTGTTCTAATTGAAGTCTTTTTATAGCTTGGTCATACATCTCTTGGTCAAACAGTTCGTACCGAGCTTTTCCTCTGTTTTTGGCACGATACATAGCAATATCAGCATCTCGCAGCAAGTCTGACCCTTGATGATAATTGACCGAACTTAAGGTTATGCCTATGCTAGCACTGGTCAACACCTGATGATTTTCTAGCTCTATGGGGTATTGTAATTCTTCATTAATCCGTTCAGCAATACGGATTGCATTACTGATGTTTTTGATCGGTTCTAGAAGGATGACGAATTCATCTCCTCCCAATCGTGCAACAGTATCTGAGGCGCGAACAATGCTGGCAAATTTATGGGTAATGGCAATCAACAGTCGATCTCCCACCTGATGACCAAGGCTGTCATTGATGACTTTAAAGCGATCTAGGTCAATAAAGAGAACTGCAAATATATAGTTTTCTTCTCTTTCCACTCTCCTCAAGGCTTTCTCTAAGCGTTCCATCAAAAAAGTCCGATTGGGAAAATTGGTTAGAGCATCGTGTAATGTATTATGTCTTAACTGCTCTTCTATCTGTTTGCGATCGCTGATTTCCGCTTCTAAATCTTCATTAACTTTCTCCAATGTCGTAAAAGAAACCTGTAATTGTTTTGCCATTTGGTTAAAGGAATTAGTCAACCCGCCAAGTTCTTTAACTCTGGTGCTATCAACAGTTTGAGCCAGGTTTCCTGAAGCAATTGCTTGACTGGCTTTAATTAATTTTTCGATAGGTTGAATAATCCAACGAGAAGTATAAATGCCTGAAATCGTAGCTAATCCTAAAGCACTTAAACAAAGTAAGAAAGTAATACGAGTGTTGGCATTAATCTGAGCCATAAAGTCAGATTCGGGAATAACGATCACCCCCAACCAATTTAAGCCATGCTCGTCTCGTAAAGGATTAACTTGCAGAAAATATCGCTCTCCTTCAACTTTAAAACGCAGGGTTTTTTGGGTTTCAATTTTAGTTAGATCGCCAAAATTATCTTTCAAATAGCTAACAGTGGCATGGGTTAACGAATCTTGACTATCAGCGGCATCAAGGCGTTGTGGAGTCTTTTCATCGAGTGTAAACGGTAACTCGTTCACTGAAGTAGCAACTAACAACCCCGAAGGCTCAAGGATAAAAGTTTGACCAGACTCGCCAATTTTCAAACTGTTCAGAAAGTCACTAATCTGGGCAAGGGTTAAATCTGTCGCTAGTATTCCTTGAAATTTTCCTGTGCGATCGTAATATGGTTGTCCGAGGGTAATTGCTAAGGTTGGAGGATTTACCCAAGGATAAATCTCTGTCCAAGCTGGTCGATCTGCTTGTTCAGGGACAATGTACCAAGGTCTTTGGCGAGAATCAAAATTAGGCGAAGTTTCTAAAAACTCTCCTCGATTGCCCTGCTCATCTATAGCATAGGTTTGCAAAGCTCCAGTGAATTCTGTTACTTGATACCTAAATGTTCCATCATCATTGACGGCTAAACCGACGAATTCTCCTCGAACACTCCCAAATTGAATGTAACTGACCAGCTCAAAAATTTGGCTTTGTCGCCAAAAATGTTGTTCCATTGTTTGGAGATTTTTTAAGTCTAACTGCCCTAGATCGATAGCATCTTGATTCAATTGATTAACTATATGAGGAGTTGCGAAGTAGGTTTTGAGACGCTCAGAAATATTATTTTCAACTTCTAGCATCAACTGCTCCGCTAGATTGGCTACTGATTTCTGCCCATTCCTAAAAGAAAGATACCCGACTAATCCCACCGCACCAAATACTTGTATTAAAAAGGGAATTATCAACAAATATCTCAGTGACAAGCTTCTTTTCTTCATGATAGCGGGATAGATTTTTTCTGACTCGGTGGTTATTTTGTCAGGATGATATCATCCCTGGTCTAACAGTATTGTTACTACTTGGTAAATACCTAATAAATACAGAGAATTTTATTTGTATCGAGCTACTTAAGACAACTAAATAATTCGCCAAAATTTAATTGTCTTATCATCGCTACCACTGATAATTGTTTGACCGTCAGGCGCGATCGCAATTATCATTTTGATTTAAAAGGTTTTTAAGCGATGGCGATCGCAGATAAGAATAACTTCCTCTGAAAGCTTCAACAGTGGAAGAACAAAATTCTTCTGGTAGATTTCTACTATAGCAACCCCTCGGTTAAGCAGGCGATCGCTGTAAAATAGAATCGCTTCAAATCTACAATCACAACTAGAGGATTGTATCCCTAAAATTGAAATTTATGACTGGAGTGATGCAAGTCAAGTATTGCTTAATGTTGAAAGAATAATTGATTCAATAGAGGCTATTTCTCTAGCTCTTGAAAACAATCAAAGTGCATTTTTACTTCAACCAATCTGGAAAACTCAAGGTAAATCACCGAAACTTGTGGAACAATGCTTGGATGTTTTTGTGTGGAGTGATGCGGGATTTAGTAATTTTATTTCAAAAATTGCTAACAGAGACTCGAATGCTACCAAAATAACACGACAAACTAGAACAGCAATATGGTTGTTTAAAATGTTGGCTGATATTAGCCAATATAAAAAATTTAATCACGAAGAAATTATAGACAATCTTTCTTACAACACCAAGAATGATAAAGCATTTGCTTCTGCTGGAAATGTGACCAATCGATATATGTCATGTCCTAGACTTGAAACTCCAGCCATATCTAAGTCTGAAATTAAAAATATTATTCTTGGTGGTGGTCAAAATATGCTTAGTCCAGAGCGTAGATTTGATGCCATTATTTATAATTCACCAGAGCTTTTTCAATGATAAAGTGCGTCGATCTTTTCTCTGGTTGTGGTGGCTTGTCTTTAGGTTTTGAAAAAGCAGGATTTATTGTGGTTGCAGCTTACGATAACTGGCAACCAGCTATAGATGTTTATCAAGAAAATTTTTCTCACTCAATTAAAAAACTTGATTTAACTAATGAAGCTAAAGCCGTTGAAGACATTAGTTTCCATAATCCCGAACTCATTATGGGTGGACCTCCTTGTCAAGATTTTTCCAGTGCAGGAAAGCGCGATATTTCATTAGGTCGTGCTGATATTACATATCATTTTGCCAATATTGTTTGTGCAATAAAACCAAAATGGTTTGTAATGGAAAATGTAGAACAAATTAAAAAAAGCCATATCTTGCAAGATATTGTGTTCCAATTTATTGAGGAGGGATATGGTTTATCATCTGTCATATTGGATGCGTCTTATTGTGGCGTACCTCAAGCAAGAACAAGATTTTTTCTTGTTGGTCATCTTGGAGATAAACACAATCAATTAAATGGAATATTGAGCGCAAGATTATCAGATAAACCAATGACCATCAGAGAATATCTTGGCGATTCATTGGGTATTGATTTTTATTACAGACATCCCAGGAATTATAACAGACGTGGAGTTTTCTCAATTGATGAACCTAGCCCAACAGTGAGAGGAGTCAATCGTCCTATTCCGTCTGGATACAAACTTAATAAATGCGATCCTGAAGGGGTAAACCTTAGTGAGATACGTCCATTAACTACGATTGAACGAAGTTACATACAAACTTTTCCAAAAACATTCAAATTTCATGGCACAAAAACAAATTTAGAACAAATGATTGGCAATGCTGTTCCTGTCGAGTTAGCAAAATATTTAGCAGAAAGCATAAATATTTATTCCAACAATGGGGCAATGAAAGAATCAATGCTTTTCGATTTAGATGAAATATTTGAAATGCCTAACAAGGCACTGCACCGAACGACTAAAAATATAATGGCTAAGAAGCGACTCTTTTAGCTCTATTAAGCTTTATAGTTATTCCGAACTCTGAAATAAAGTTAAATAATCCGCCAAAATTTAATTGTCTTATCATCGCTACCACTGACAATTGTTTGTCCGTGAGGATGAATTGCTAAAGTCCTAACAGTTTGTTCGTGTCCGATCAGAGTTTGGCGCAGTTCTCCACTTTCCAAATGCCAAATTTTAATCGTCTTGTCCTCACTGCCACTAACAAAATACTGACAATTAGGATCGAGCGCCAAAGTACTTATTCCTCCGGTATGTCCTGTTAAGGTACGTAATAATTTCCCTGTCTTGATATCCCATAGTTTAATAGTTTGATCGTCACTACCACTGACAATTGTTCGTCCGTCAGGCGCGATCGCAATTACTCTCACTGCTGCTTGATGTCCTGTTAGAGTTTGTATTAAATCCCCTGTTGCTAAATGCCAGATTCTTATGGTCTTATCTTCACTACCACTAACTAAATTTTGACTGTCAGGAGCGATCGCTAGGGAATATACCCACTTTTTGTGTCCAAATAGAGTAAGCCAAGATTCTCCCGTTTGTAAGTCCCATAATTTAATTTTATGACTACCACTGGCAAGGAAAGGACGATCTCCAGTACTGACAGCAACGGATTTAATACTCTGTTTATGACCGAACAAAGTATGTTCCAGTTTTCCTGTTTGTAGATGCCAAATTTTGAGGTGGCTTCTTTTTGAGGTTGTGTCGCTACAGACCAGTCTATCTCCTTCAGGACTGAAAGTTACAGCGATCGCTTTACCAGAATATCCCTTCAGTTGACGGGTAGGAGACAATTGAACTTGCCTTCGCTTTAGCTGCCAAAGATCGAGGGTTTTATCCACGCTTTTGCAGATTAGTTTACAGTTAGTTGAGTCAAGCCATAAGCAGCAAACTTGACCAGAAATTTCGGTAACGGTGTAGTCGAGGGCAAAATGTTCGACCTTTTGAGAAGAGGAACGGTAATGGCGATCGCCTAGAGAGTCGATCTGTTCTTTTATATGTGCAATGCCAGAATGGTCATCTAACAAAGATAAGCAGGCTTGAAGATTGACCAGATATTCCCAATCTTTTGCAGTAATGGTAGTTTGAATTGTATCTAAATCAAATCTCGCACTTACTGATGCTGAAGATAGTTGATGCTGTTGCAGCCAATGCTGCCAGGAATACTCGATCTGTTCTTTAGCCAGAAAAATATCTAATGGAACTAGACTGTGAGCTAATTTTAAACTCAACTGGGGAATCAAGTCAGGTCTTTCTTGAACTAATACTTGCAATACCTTTTGATAAATAGAAGTACTGGCACGAATAATAGCCTGTAAAAATTCAGATTTATCCTCAGATTCTCCTAACAACTGTGGCAACCATTCAGGTAAATAAGGAGCAGTATTATCTTCAATTAAATAGTGAATATCTGTAACCCAACCAGTAACAAGACATTGGCAGACACTTAAGAATTGACAGACATAGGCAAAATCTTGACGATTAACTTGGTAGGCGAAATTTAATTCTTCTGTGGCAATCCCTGCTGCTTGTAATTCGGCCACTTCTTCGAGAATAGCCAGATTCATATCATTATCTCCTCCTAATTTTGTTACTTCTTCAGGAGATTTTCCCAATGCTAAAAGCTTATTTTTAGTTTCTTTCCATCTTAAGGCTCTGGTGGCGATCGATGTTTCGAGAAGACTGCGATAAGGTAATTTTAAAAGAGTTTCATAGCAATATTGCTTTTGTTGACCTCCCCAATAACCTAAACGAAAAATAATATAACTACTTTCAATTGCTGTTTCTAAAATTAAAGTCGGCTCGGTTTGTAAAACTCCAAATAAAGTTTTAATACTAGCTTCGCCATGAAAATGGTTATTCCAAGCTCCTCCTAAAAATTCTGTAGGTCTTAAGGAACATTGGGGAGAATAATTTTGACCGAGAAATTCTCGTAAGTTTTGTGCCAATATTCGTTCAATTTCTAGAACTTCTATTCCAATAGACTCAAACTCTGGTAAATTTTTTTGAGGAGGAGCTATTAAAATTTTTAATGCAACTGGACAATCGTCGTGACGAGAATTAATTAATTGACTGGGTAGTAAACGGAGAGGCCAATATTCTAGACTTTTATGGATTTCTGGCAATTTCAAAGCAGTTTCTTCTGCTTTTTGGGTTAATTGTCCGAAGAAATCCCGCTCAGTTACTGATGAATAATTATCATCAGGTTGGTTTGAATATATTACCGAATTGTTTTCAATTCCATCCGATTCCCAGACTAAACTTGTGTTTTGAACTACTCTTTCGGCGATCGCAAGATTCTCTTTTTTGAGCCCAAAACTATTTAAAGCCTGTTTAGCATGTCTCTTTTGCTGATTTTTAACTTCACTTTGAATATTATCTAAAACAATATTAGTGCCCGTATAAGCCAAAGTCGTTAAAATTGGCTGGGCAACTTTAATCAATATGTTAAACCACTGCTCCATAATAACTATTGTGAGCTTGAGAAAGTTAATTTTGCAATAAATATAGCACCGTAGCGATGAGTTGCTATAGTGAAGTTTCAGAACACATTTATCAAAACTATACTTTTTTAAATCAAGCAAATTATTGGTAGAAAATCGGTAGACAAAGTTGTTGTTAATAGCTGAAAAGCAACTATCAAAAGCTATCCTAGAATTATTTGTTCACTTTGGGGTAGTGAGAGTCATGGATTAAAATTCAATCACAATATAGATGACATATAGAGAAACTGTTGAGAGAGAAATAGTTGTCATGGGTACATGACTTAAGCAAAACCTACAACCAAATATAGGTTTTGGGTGTAAATTGGGTGTAATTATGTTTTTCAATCTGTAAAAATACTGATTTTACAGGATTCTTTTGAGGACTGAAAATCCTCGTGTCGGCAGTTCAAGTCTGCCTCCCGGCATTTGTTGTACATCAAGCGATCTATTTTTTTTACAGCATCAGAAATTATTTCTACGGATTGTTCTATTTCTTTGTCAGTAGTAAATTTGCCCAAACCTATTCTCAACGAGCCTTCGACTAATTCTTCAGATAGGTTCATCGCTCTTAACACACGAGAGAGTGCTGCAACTCCAGAAGAACAGGCAGAACCAGTAGAAATAGCCAGGCGATCGCGAATTCTAGCAATAATGGCACTATAATGTTGTAATAAATGTTTGGGCTTCGCCATACAAACTATCGGCTAATACTAATTCAATACTTAATTCTTTAATGTGCATCTGTTGTTCCTTTTTGGTGCGATCACATTTATGAAAAATTACAAATCGATTTATAAATACGGTTCTGGACTCTCAAAGTTCCCTGTTCCTTGACTATTAGCCCCGACAAAAGCAATTCTCTTTCTTCTAAACTATCAACTGCAATAATCTCTCCTTGATGCAAAATTTGTCGATAGAGTTCTAGTAGCCTAACGGATTGTTTGCTCTTAAAGAGGCGATCGCGGATGGTTCTCAAATGCTCTGGTTCATCCTGTGATTCCCAATTTTCTATAATACGAGTTCGCACCAAATTTTCGATCCATTCAGCTTCTTGGTTGGTAGGAATAGGAGATGAAGCACTGCGAATGAGTTGACAGAGCTTTTGGGTCAAAAAAGGCTGACCACTCGTCCAAGCTAAAACTTCTTTCAGCACTGTTTGAGGATTGCTCACTTTCTCAGTCAATCCTTGAAGCAAAGGTTGGGCTTCATGCTCTTTAAAGCCCTCCAGTTGAATTGATTGACCGATATTGAAAGGGGTTGTTTGATGATCGGTAATTAAATCGTTAGGGGTGGCGACTCCAAACAGAGCAAAGGTTAAACGTCGATATTCTGGATTGATACTGCGCTGATTATAGCAAGAGCGAATCAAAGCAAAAAAGTCATTAACTGGAAAATTCAAGCCTAAGATGCTAT
>JASJDX010000423.1 GCA_030064975.1 Pleurocapsa sp. MO_192.B19 | reverse complement strand
TAGGCTAGGCGGAGCCTAATCGCTTTTGCCTATTTCCTCCAGTTCTAGGGCGATCGCTTTCCTAAAATTACTTTCATATTACAGCAGTTTTCATGTTTGATAGACTATGTTGTTGATTAACTAGTTTTTAGCTATCAGCTATTAGCTATTAGCTTTTGAGATTAAACTTGTGTGTTCTACTCAACCCAAAAGCGCAGTTAAATTTAACTGTGTTGTGAACTAAAGCAACCTCTTTTCTGGAAATCCAGTAACTCAGTAATTGAAATTAACTAAATACAATTTATCAAATTAGTGCATATTTCCATTTCCCTATACCTATAGCTTATTAAAGGTATTTAACATGAGCGTGTTGTTAAATACTTTCTATCGATCGCTAATCAAAAATCAAGTACTAAATTTTACGATCAAGAGGAGAAAATTATCATGAGTTCAGAATTAGAAACGTGTCTTACTAAAGCAATTTCTGAATTTAAAGTAAGAGATATGTTAACTAAGTTTGGTATCCCAGAAGATGCAGAAGTTACCTTAGAAATGCAATTGGATGAGAATTCTAAACCTATAGCGTGTTGTTCAGTACCGACTGTAATTAATAAAGATGCTATTCCCTCTGGATCGATGTCCTTAACAGATTTACAAAATTCATTAGTAGATGATTTTATTAATCCAGCTATTAAAACTTTTGACTTAAGTAGACGTATAGCTGATGTAGAAGAGTCAACTGAAGATGCTGATGTAGAAAAGTCAACTGAAGATGATGAAAATAAACTAATAATTAGCTTAAAATCTAAAACTTCTAACTATAACTTCTCTTTTAGAACAGCAATATGTTGTTGTCTGGTAGGTTGCGGTAAATGTTGTGCGTACTGCACATGTCATTAATCTCTTTTCCTATCAAAAGACAATCAAATAAATTAATCTAAAATTTTTCTCTGGAAAATTTATTTTGGCTTACAATATTCGGTGAATTTTCCATTATCTAAATGTCTACAAAGTTTAAGATTGCTAATGTATATAGGGCAGGATTAGTATTAACTACTTGCCTTTTATATTCCCCTATAACTTCGGCACAACCTATACCAGATGAAACTTTGCCGAATAATTCTGAGGTGAATTTAGAGGGTAGTACCTATCAAATAGATGACGGTACGGTGGCTGGTGATAATTTATTTCATAGCTTTGAGGAATTTTCTGTTCCTACAGGTACAGAAGCACTGTTCAACAACGATTTGGCAATCCAAAATATTATCAGTCGGGTTACGGGTAACTCTATTTCTAATATAGACGGTGCGCTTGGAGTGATGGGTAACGCCAATCTGTTTTTCTTAAATCCTAACGGGATCATTTTTGGTTCTAATTCAAGCTTGAATATTGGAGGCTCTTTTATTGCTACTACCGCAGATAGCCTGCAATTTACTGATGGTATGGAGTTTAGTGCTAGCAATCCTCAAGCTTCTCCTTTGTTGACTATCAGCACTCCTTTAGGCTTACAATTCGGCAACCAAGTAGGAGATATTACTAATCAATCAGGTGAACTTGAGTTAGATTCTGGAAAGACCTTCGCCTTAATTGGAGGCAATATCAATCTAGAAGGAGGAACTCTAATATCTTTTCCTGGAAACATAGAGATAGGCAGTGTTGCTAGCAATAGTCAAATAAACCTAATTCCTACAGAAGCAGGATGGACATTGGACTATGAAAGTGTAGCAAATTTCCAAGACATTAATTTAACTCAAGCTAGAAACAGGGTGGATAGGGAATCGGATTTTCCCGTGATTTTGGCCAGTGAGAAGATGCAAATTCAAGGAAAGAAAGTGACTATTAGTGATGGAAAACAAATTTCAATTGGTAAAACTCTCAAGATCAATACATCGGATACTTTGAAAATTACTGGTTCTGCTCCATCACTATTGTCTCTTATTCCTGTTAGTAGTGGTTTGTTTAGTAATACTTTTTCCGAAGCTGATGGTGGGGACATAATTATCAATACAGGTCGATTGATTCTTGAGAATGGCGGGAAAATATCATCGGAAGTTGGTGCCACTCCTGATGAGAATGGAGAATTTATTCCTGCTATTGGCAATGGTGGCGATATAACAATTAACGCTACTGAATCGATCGAGCTAACTGATGAAAACTCGACAATATCTTCTTCTACAGCAGGATTTGGCTCTGCGGGAAACATAACTATTCAAACCAAAGATCTTTTAGTTGGAAATGCAGCAACAATAAGTGCAGAGTCCACTGGAGAAATTACCTCTGAGCAACCTTTAGCAACGGGACTAGGAGGAGAAATTGAGATTAATGCCTCTGAATCGATTAGATTGAATGACGGTACTATTTCTTCTAGCACTGATGGTCTAGGAGACAATGCAGGGGATGTAAGACTCGAAACTAATCAGCTAAGTGTTCTAGATGGTTCAGAAATTAGCGTTAATGCTTTGGGATCGGGTTTAGCAGGAAACTTAGAAATTGCTGCAAATTCTATCAATCTCGATCGCAGTTCTCTGAATGCCGAAACTAGAGTAGGTGACCAGGGTAATATCACTCTGAATAATGCTGATACCCTGTTGCTTCGCAATAATAGCCAAATTACGACCAACGCTGCTGAATTGGCGACAGGAGGGGATATTACCATTACCTCAGATGGTATTGCCTTACTAGATAATAGCGATATTACCGCTAATGCATTTGAAGGTAGGGGCGGCAATATTCAAATTACTACCCAGGGGATTTTCCGCGAGCCTGATAGCGATATTACTGCTGCTTCTGAGTTGGGTATTGACGGTACAATTACGATAAATAGTCCCGAAGTCGATCCCACTTCGGGGATTTTTGAATTACCTAATGTTCCCATTGATGCTGAAGGAATTTTGGCTCAAGATCTCTGTAAATTGGAAGACGAAAAAATTGCTAAAGGTAGCTCGTTTATTATTACTGGACGGGGTGGCTTAACTCCAACTTCGGAAGAATCTTTAGAAAATCGCGATCGCATTGTTAACTGGGCAAGTCGCGACGATCTTGAAGTTAGTCAAAATGGCACAGTAGGAATACGCCAACGCGAAAAAGAGCGGACAGACAAAAGTTATCCTGAGATACAACAATCTCAGGGGTTAATAGTAGCATCGGATGGTAGTATCTGGTTGACCGCAAACGTACCTAATACAGTTCCCCAGAATTCCCAAGCCGTACATCCAGATTGTCGGGCTTTGGAATCAGGTACAACAAATTGATTTTGATAGTAATATCATTTCAGTTAAGAAATGTAACAAGATTGCAGAGACTTCATATTTAATCCAGATATCTATAAAGAACGGTTTACAGAGAAAAGTTTGTTAGGTAACTTAGTGCGATCGCTCTGATCTATTTCTTCTAGTTCCAGAGCGATCGCACTTTTTTCACAATTGCTGTAATTTAACTAAAAGCTAAAAGCTAAGAGCTATTAAATCACAGCAACAAGTAACTAAATGTAACAAAATGCAGCAGAAATCGCGATCGCACTGATAAGTCTTATAGTTCGAGAGTATCTTTTCTTTAAAAAGTGTGCTGCCCCCATTAGCACACTTTATCTTTCCCCGCATTGCTGCAATAATAGCTAAGAATTGGAACGGGTTTAAAATTGCTGAAAATTGACATCCTCCCGCCATCGGAGATGGGGGATTCCCAAATCCGTTTGATAGCCGAGGTTCTTGGTTTTTGCGAGACCACTTACACTAGTCACCTTGCGGTTATTAGTCCAGAGATGGTTCTCTCCCCAAGCGTTTAACCCATTCCAGAGTAGGTTCAGGGATGCCCTCCCTTACCTGAAAATAAGAAATTTTGTGTTTCTCTGTGCTTATTGCTTCGGTCTTTTACCTGATCAAGCTTTCCTGAGCAGAACCCTATAGCCGAGTTTTCAAGGTGCGTTACTCGTTAGAGTATTAGGTTTTTAAAGAGGTTTAATACCTTTGCCTCAACACCATGATACGACGTTTAAACCCTTGCTCTGTAAAGATTTTAAGTCTAAATTGTCAACTTATGACCGATAAATTATCGCACTCGTTCTCGTCCCGCCACGGAACGTGGGGGTCTTTCCATTCGCAAGATAAAAATTTTATTGATAAATTTAAAGTAACGAGAATACCTCTAATATCTGCAGTTTATTTATTATTAATAACTAATTTAGTTAAAGCACAAGATGTCGGATCGCCTACAGTTCCTCCTTTGCCGTCTCAACCTCCACAACCAGAACCAGAAACTCTCCCACCCTTAGAAGAAATACTCCCTGAATTGGAAGAAAAACCTGCACCAGATGATTCTGATAGTATTAAAAACTTTACCAATAAAGTTTTTGTTAAAAAATTTGAGATTGTTGGCAGTACGGTTTTTACTCCCGAAGAATTAGCAGAGGTGTTAAAACCATATATTCTACGTCGGCTTTCCTTTACAGAAATCTTGGCAGCACAACAGGCGATCGATCGCCTTTATTTTGAGAAGGGTTATATTACATCAGGAACGTTTCTACCGCCACAAAAGTTAGAAGATGGGATTGTCATAATAGAGGTTGTAGAAGGAACAGTAGAAGCAATTAATATCGAAGGTTTAAACAGATTGAATTCTGGTTATATTCGCCGTCGTCTTGAGATTGCGACGGTTGCGCCTTTAAACAAAGATAAGCTGCTTAACGCTTTACAACTATTACAAATAGATCCTTTAATTGAAAATTTGGCAGCGGAATTAACCGCAGGAACTAGACAGGGAAGTAGTATTCTTGAGCTTAATCTACAAGAGGCAGATCCTTTTGATTCAACTTTTAGCTTTGATAACTATCGCGCCCCCAGTGTGGGAACAGACCGCAGAAGTGTACAATTAACCCATCATAATTTAATCGGATTGGGCGATCGCTTTAGCGTAGGATATCTTAATACTGACGGTAGTAATTCTCTTAACAATCTTAATTATTCTATTCCTTTCAATCCCTACAACGGCACACTCAATTTTCGCTTTAACTATACCGATAGCCAAATTATTACCCCGCCTTTTGATCGCTTTGATATTGAATCAGAAAATGCTAATTACCAATTTACCTATCGCCAACCTGTATTACAAAAACCCACCGAAGATATAGCCATCGGCTTAACTTTTGCGAGAAACAATTCTGCAATTACCCTAGGCGGTGAACCCCAACAATTATCGCGGGGGGCTGAACCTGATGGGGAAACTAACATTAGTGTGCTGCGTTTTTTTCAGGAATATACTAAGCGTGATGCCGACCAAGTTTTTGCTTTGTTTTCTCAATTTAGCTTGGGTATCGATGTTTTTGGTGCAACTATCAATAACGGTGATGAACCTGATAGTAAGTTTTTTGCCTGGCGAGGACAAGCTCAATATCTTAAGCTTTTTAATTCCACTTTTACCTTGTTATTACGCTCAGATTTTCAAATAGCTAATAATGCCTTAGTCCCAACAGAACAGTTTAGTTTAGGAGGTGGTTTAAGTGTTCGGGGTTATCGCCAAGATGCTTTGTTAGGGGATAATGGTTGGTTTAACTCCGCCGAAATTAGAGCAACAATTCTCCGCATTCAAGAATGGAAAACGAGTTTACAATTAACTCCTTTTCTAGATTTTGGTAAGGTTTGGAATACAGATGATGTAATTTTAAATAAAAATACTTTAGTTTCTACTGGTGTTGGTTTGCGCTTACAAGTTAATGATTATTTCGCTGCGCGTTTAGATTGGGGTATTCCTTTAGTAAATTTAGAAAACAATGGCGACAGTTTACAAGAAGATGGGGTTTATTTTTCCTTTGAGTTACAACCATTTTAAACCTCGTCTAGTTCGAGTAGGGTTGTTTTGAGGTAGGTAGTGAAGATTCAGAATTCAGTATTCAAGTCTTCCTCAAATAAGTCAGGTAAGATTCAATCAACAAGAGCGTAATTATAACAATTGAATGATAGATAAAGACATCTCTTAATTCCTCTGCGCCTCTGCGCCTCTGCGTGAAATATTATTCTATCGTAATAACCTTTACTTCCACTGCTATAACAATCAACAATTCATCATGAATAAGCTACCTAAATTATTTTTACTATTTTTGATTACTATCGCGTTATTTTTATCAATTCAACAGCCAAAAATTGTCTTGGCTACTAACAATCAAACTTTAGAGCAAGAAGCAGAAATGCTCTATCAACAGAATAGATTGTCCGAAGCTATTAATTTATTAGAAACAGCTATTAAACAGTATCAAAAACAAGGGGATATTATAGGGAGTGCGATCGCCAATCGAAATCTAGCTTTAGTGTATCAGAAATTAGGAAAATGGGAACAAGCAGAAACTACTCTTTCTGAAGCTGAAAATATTATTACCAGTATCGAAAGTGAACCAGAAAAAAGTCAGTTATTAGCACAAGTTTTAGAAGTAAGAGGACAGATTGAATTATCTTTAGGGCGATCGCA
>JASJDX010000422.1 GCA_030064975.1 Pleurocapsa sp. MO_192.B19 | reverse complement strand
ACGCCCGTGTAGCCAAGCTACCTTTGCCAGTGAATTCTAGCATCTTGCCACCGTTAACACCGTAGCGAAAACTGTGTACGGTGCCAGCGGGTACATGTACGAGGGTACCAGCCCCGCATACTTCAGTCTTGCCTGCGCAGGTGAATTCGATTGTCCCTGTAAGGACATAGAAGGACTCATCCCAGGCATGGCTGTGCAGTGGTGGTCCAGTCCCCTCATCGCCCGATTGCAGTGTAATCTCATAGGATCGTGTCAACAAATTTGACACCAGCACAGTAACCTTAGTGCCGACCACATTCAAGGCGGGACTGTAGTCTTTGGGTTTTAAAATAAGCGGTTGAGCTTTCATAGTGTCATTACCTCCAATAGGTTAATTGGGTGAGCGACTCTTGCAGTCAAGAAAATGATGACGAGAGTACGTTTCATCATTTTCTTGACATCTAAAATCGACTAACTCTATTGAAAGATTTTTCTTCTGATATTTCTTGCACTTTTTTCTGTTTTTCAGCACGTTCTTACTCTAGTGCAAAAATCGTAACATGTAGTGATGTGCCATAATGGATTGACAAAGATTTATCGGACAGCATTAATTTTAATGTCTCTGTCTAGATCGCGAGTCATGAATTACAAGAGCGGAGAAACTGTTGGGGAGCATCATCAGCAGGGTGCAACCCCGTTACAAAATCCTGTATTTTCGGCGGGGGTCGAATTGGCACACTATCGGCATCCACCGACCGAGCTTCCAGATAACTCCTATCAACAACATTTGCTTGTAATTCATACGGAAGTCCCTTCACCGACCCGAGTCGAGCAAGTTACAGCGGGGCATTACCAGACAGGAGAAGTAAAAACTGGCGATATCATTCTCATCCCCGCTCAGACGATTCACCGCGTTTATTGGAATCACGAGCATACCTACTTGGCTTTGTGGCTTGCTCCACAAAGATTTGAACAGTGTTTGGGAGATGCTATTTCTGGGCAATCGGTAGAAGTCTTACCGCAATTCATCACGCCAGACTCCTCGCTATATGGAATTGGACTCGCATTGAGAGGGGAGTTAGAAACTCTGGGACAGGAAGGACAACTCTATATGGATTCTTTAATTGCAGCATTATCTGCTCATCTACTTCGGCATTACTGTAATTTAACGACGTGTCAACCTTTTTCTCCTGGATGCTTGCCTAGATACAAGCTTCATCCAGTCTTAGAATACATCCATGCACATTTAGATCGAAATCTTTCTTTAGCAGAGTTGGCGACAATTGCCCGAATTAGCCCCAATTATTTTTTGACCCAATTTAAACAAGCGACTGGGCGATCGCCACATCAGTATATTATTCATCAGCGGATTGAAAAGGCTAAGGTAATGCTTATTCGGCAGAACATGGCGATCGCTGAGGTTGCTTACGAACTGGGATTTTCCCACCAGAGTCATTTCACTCGGCATTTCAAGCGTCAGGTTGGTGTGACGCCCAAGAGATTTTTGGCACAATCTTAGTGTTCCCAACCATACGGCAAAGCGTCATACTTTCAGCCTGAAACTTGGTTTTTAAGGGTTCTTGTTTATTACTTAGCGGTTTTTCTTTGTATTGCTATGCTTTCGATAATTGCGATCGCCTTTCTAATGCCGTCTTCGTTACGGAGTTTTTTACCTAACTCTTCAGCATTGGCTCGAATTTCTAGATTTGTTATAGTCGCCCGAATCGCATTAGCAAGCTTCTTTGCGGTTAATTGCTTTTGGGGAATTGGTTTACTGCCAACTCCCAGGGCATAAACCCGTTCTCCCCAATAAGGCTGGTCAACTAGAAAAGGACAAACGATGGTCGGTTTACCTGCGCGCAATCCTGCTGCTGTTGTACCCGCGCCACCGTGGTGAACCACCACAGATACACGAGGAAAAAGCCAGTCATAGGGAATATTGTCAATCTTGAAGATTGTTTTCGGTAGATGGTTAGGATTTAAACCACCCCAACCAGTAACAATGATGCCCCTTACCTCAGCTTGTTGAAACGCATCCACGACTATCTCAGTCATTCGCTGGGGATCGCGTCCTGCCATGCTACCAAATCCGACACAAACTGGTGCTTCGCCAGCTTCTAGAAAATTTATCAGTTCGGCTGACGGTTGATAATCGTCTTTTACTTCCAAAAACCAATAGCCAGAAACGCGAACTGTATCAGACCAATCACCAGGACGGGGAGAAACCAGTTCGCTGTAGCCATGTAAAATCGGCAAGGGTTGACCATTAGACATTTGTATTGGATTTATGGATTTAGGTAGTTTTCCCAGACCGAGTATATTCTGACGAAATTCGTTGATGACATCATCGTACAGATGGTAGCCTTGGTGCAAAATCCAATAGGAAAATTTATTGTACCAAGAGCCAAGTTTCAAGTTGGGGAAGCCAATGGCGACAGATTCAGCAGTAGGCACGATCGCAGGCACTAGAGTAGCCATAATTGTGGGAATATTTAACTTCTCTGCGATATGCGAACCTGCTAGTATCTTAGGATGAAAGATAAGAATATCGGGTTGGGCTGCTTGCGCTGCATTCCAAGCATCTATAAACATCTCTCGATTGATTGCTTTGGCTTCTTTAAATAAAGTCAGGGTTGTTTTGACTAAGCCAAAAAAATTGCCACTGCTTTCGATTACTTCTCGTCCAGCTTCTGAATCGAGCAGTTTGAGTAGATCGTCGTTCATGTAGCCATAATTTAAGCCATGTTCGACAATAAATGGTTCAAAGCGGGAACAGGTGCAGAGCGTAACTGTATGACCTTTCGCTTTTAAACCCTTACCCAAAGCAACAAAAGGTTGAACATCCCCTCGCGAACCAGCCGTAACGATAAAGATATTCATAGTTTATGTTCTTCTGTTACTTCGATCTTGGAAACACTCTCGAAATACTCGGAGATAGAGACATATTTTTTGTTTAGTATGATTGCGATCGCTGTTACACTAGCTAAAGCGATCGCCAAGGGTTTTAAAAACAACCAAATCGGAATACCTGTTCCTTCAAGATTAGTTGAATCTACGGGATATTCAAGAGTTTTTGCCACAATTTCTGCTAAGGGTTTATTTTCTCGTCGTGCCAAATCCTGTAAAACATTATCGAAGATAAACCTGTCATCATCTTTCGAGAGGGAACTTAAAGATTCTGGTTCGAGATCGTATTTACTTCTAGCCCAAGTTTCCAAATCTAAATGAGGTTGGTTATCTAAAACTAACAGGCGATCTAGTTTAGTAGCAGTAGCAAAATCGTGGCGAGGAACTAAATTTAGTCCGTATTGAGAGTGAATTACCTTTCTTTCGGGAGCAATGGATATAGTTTTTGCAGTAAACGATTGCGGATAGGTATCTAAAACCGCAGTCAGATTAATTTCACCAATCCCGTCATTGAGAAACACGCCGATGTTTTGTTTGTGCCATTGATAAGCGGCAGTTAGTAACCAGAGACTATCCTTTAATTTAAGGCTGGGTGACTCAAATTTGGCTGAATCTGTCAGCGGATAATGTAACTTTTGAGCGACTTTTCTGGCTACACTTGTTCCTGCTAGTTTTTCTAAGGTATGAAGAGAACCATTCATCGCTCCTGTAATTATGCCAGGACTGGTAATAATGTTGCCATCATCGATATATTTAACATCTTTAACCCAATCGGTATTAGGATACTGTTTCATCAAAGAGCCAATTGCCAACCCATGAGTAGTAGCTTGATGATTTTCCAATAGTCCCGTAGCAGCTAGAAGTCTCGCGCCTTCGCAAATAGAAAGAATAGTGTTTTTGTCGTTATGATGCTCGATAATCCAGTTGATTAGTGCGGGGTTTTGCCAATTATGAACCGCAGGTATCACGATTAAATCTGGATTGGTTCCGACATTTCGCTCGAATTCGGCAAAGGAAAAATGAGGAATAATATCTACTCCGCCATTCAAGGGAGATATTTGGCGTTCTGGTGCTACGGTGTAAACATTAAATTTACCAGAAGCAGAAAATATTTCGTAGGGAACTAGCAAGTCGGTTATTTCTGTTCCCTCATTGGACACCAAAATCACAGCAGTTTGTTTGCTGCGATCGTAGCTTGGAAAATTAACACCCTGAGTTGAAAAATGTTCGGGACTTCCGTGCATTAGGGCTGAAAAGGAAAAAGCGATCGCCATAGCACCAATAATTAGAGGGGGTAAAACGAAAGCTAAAATATAAGCAATTATTTGGGAAAAAACTGGCTTGGAGTTCATCTTTTCTGGTAAATCGATTTAATTTATTTTTAATTTTGATAGTTGTTGAGCAGTAATAAAATTTCCATAATCACCGCAAGCCTTATTGAGGAAGTCGATTTTGACAATAATCCAAATCGGCAATTGCTCGATCGTAATAATTTGTTAGCCAGCGATTGAAAATTGATTTAGAAGCACGGTCGTAAATAAAGCTATTAACCGTATTAAGCCATAGAGAGTCGTTTTTGGGCAAAATTAGCCCATAATAATCGCAGGTCAGAGGCTGCGCGGGTATGGTTTGATAGTCTTTTCTATTCAAACCTCGGCGATCTAATTCGCCCATTAATAGAACACTATCACTAGCAAAGGCATCAATAGTGCCATCTTTAATTGCTTGTACCGCCTTACTTCTGCCATCCATGCTTTCAAAAGCTACTATTTCTGCATCGGGATAGTTTTGTTGTAAAAATTGTTTATTTGTAGTTGCTCCTAAAACACCCAATTTTACGCCTTCAAGTGAACTACTAAAATCGAGTCGAGAAGCTTTAGTCTTGTTAATCAAAAATCGAGTTCCGCTACTAAAGAAGGGATCTGAGAAAGCTATTTCCTCTCGATCCCTAACGATAGAATTAGGACCGCATTCTAGATGAACCGATCCTTGTTCTACTAATTTAAATCGATTAGCTAGAGAAGACGGTATTTTAACTACTTTAATCGAAGTAGACGTGTTTAAGGGAGGAGCAAAAAAATAAGATACCAGCCTTCATGGTTAATCTTCCGCTCCCAACAGTTATCTGTGCGGTTTCAAGGCTGGTATCTTATTTCCAGGCAGAACCCTAAGTAATGATTGCCACTATCTACGATGGCATTAATTGTTTTTTTTGAGTATTCATGGAATCGAAAGCAAATACTACGCCTTTAACCGCTAAAATCTTGATAAATTCAGGTATCGCTTTCAAAAATTGACAATGAACAATGAACAATGGACAATGACCTCTCCTTAAAAGAAGAGGATTGAAACTTGCGGAAAATATTTTTTTGACTTTCTCCATAAATGGAGAGGTCTTAAACCGAATTAACCAATTGTCAATTGTCAATTATCCATTATCCATTGATAAAATGGCAGTTTATTGAGAGCAGTTTTCATTAACTTTTCGACCCACTCCCAGCATATATCCATAGATAATATCCATGTCGTACCATATAATCTTGTCCAAAAATAACTATGTCTTGGTCGATTTTTTCCTTCGATTTTGAGACGATTAATATACTCTTGATAGCCAGTATTTCTCATTTTTAATCCTACTAAACAACTGGCAGTATAGGCGATTGCTATAAGCAAAATTAAATTAGTAAGACGTTGAGTATTAGCTTGGCTTCCTTCTAAATTATATCCTCCACTTTTACAATCTCGGAACATAGCTTCGATTCCTCCACGAGAAGCAAATATTTTGATAATTTCCTCTTTATTATCTAAATTAGTAAGCAAATACCAGGGACTAGCTAATTGCTTATTATTATATTTTCTGCGCCAATAAACTACAACATTAAATCTAGTTTTTTGATTATTCTCTGTAACTAAAACACCATCATATAAAACTTTATCTCCTGGTTTAATATCTAAAGAATCAAGAGATTGATATTTCTTATATCTAGATTTGATTTTAGTATTTTTGTTTAGTCTAAGAACAAAATCTATTTTCTTTTTAGTCAGCCAGAGAGCAAAAGCTGTACTCCTGTATTCTCTATCGCCTATCACTACTAGCTTATATTCTTTTAATAAACGAAGTATTGGTCTAATTGTGGCGACTTGTTCGTAAAAATTACTACTTCCTTTCTTTGACAAGAGTAACCAATAAATTGCTAAGGCTCTTTTTTTCCAAATTACACTCACCATTGAAATATTATTATTTTTCCATTGCGTTCGGTCAATAGTTATTATTAGCCTATCTCCTTTTTTATACTGGCTAGAAATTATCTTTTTTATCAAAGGAAACCAAAGCAATGGTAAGCTCAACCTAGGTAAGGTTAAAAATCTTTGTATCTTTTTTCTTCGGCTTTCACATTTAATGGGATAAGCAAAGCTAGATGCTAATCTTTCAATCCTGACTTGACGGTGAACTTGTAGTAGCCAAACTAAAATTTGTAATGTTAAGAGTTCTGATGATGGTAGATAAGTTTTCAGATATTCAATATAAAATTCAGGTAACATTATTTGGTTTA
>JASJDX010000421.1 GCA_030064975.1 Pleurocapsa sp. MO_192.B19 | reverse complement strand
ATTAGCAATCCTTTTGGCGGTACGGTATTTCCTGTTAATCCCAAGCGAGATAGTGTACTAGGGATCAAAGCATATCAAGATATAACTGTTATTCCCGAAGCGATCGACCTAGCAATTATTGCCACTCCTGCACCTACAGTACCCAAAGTAATTCGTCAGTGTGCTAAAGCGGGAGTCAAAGGCGCAATTATTCTCTCGGCAGGATTTAAAGAAATAGGTACGGTAGGTATTGAACTAGAACAGCAAATCTTAAGCGAGGCACGCCGTCACCAAATCAGAATTGTTGGCCCTAACTGCCTGGGGTTAATGAATCCTCATCGCGGTTTAAATGCCACCTTTGCCAGTACTATGGCGCGTCCTGGAAATGTCGGTTTTATCAGTCAGAGTGGGGCCTTGTGTACTGCGATTTTAGACTGGAGTTTTCGCGAAAATGTCGGCTTTAGTGCCTTTGTCTCTATTGGTTCGATGCTGGATGTCAGTTGGGGAGATTTGATCTACTATCTCGGTGATGATCCTCACACTACTAGCATTGCTATTTATATGGAATCCATCGGCGATGCTCGTTCTTTTCTCTCCGCAGCCAGGGAAGTTGCTTTAACTAAACCAATTATTGTCATCAAAGGTGGTCGAACAGGTGCAGCAGCTCAGGCGGCAGCTTCTCATACAGGAACGTTGGCAGGTAGTGATGAAGTTCTTGATGCAGCTTTTCGCCGTTGCGGAGTGCTGCGAGTGGACACTATTGAAGACCTGTTTAATATGACCGAGTTGTTGGCAAAACAACCCCGTCCTAGAGGTAAAAGATTGACGATCTTGACCAATGCAGGAGGACCAGGAGTATTAGCAACGGATTCTTTAATTAAAGAAGAGGGTAGATTAGCCCAGTTAGCCCCCGAAACCATTACTCAATTAGATCGAGTATTACCGACTCATTGGAGTCGCAGCAATCCGATCGATATCTTAGGAGATGCCACCGCAGAACGCTATACTCAAGCTTTAAAAGTAGCAGCAGCAGATGACAATAGTGATGGACTTTTGGTCATCCTTACTCCTCAGGCCATGACCGATGCCACCAAAATAGCATTCCAACTACAGGAGACTGTCAAAAAACTCAAGGGCAAACCTGTACTAGCAAGTTGGATGGGGGGAGAAGACGTAGCAGAAGGGGAAGCCATCCTCAACCGTGCGGGAATTTATACCATGCCCTATCCCGATACTGCTACCCATCTGTTTAATCTGATGTGGAACTATAGCTACAATCTCAAAGGTTTATATGAAACTCCCGTACTCGCCCAAGACGTTAAGAATGATAACAGTCGTACCCAAGCAGAAGCAATTTTAAAACGAGCTAGAGATACAGGGCGCAGTCTGCTGACAGAATATGAATCCAAGCAGTTACTATCTGCCTATGGTATTCCCACCGTAACTACCAAAATAGCTACTAGTGAAGAGCGAGCAGTCGCATTAGCCGAAGCAATTGGTTATCCCGTCGTCCTCAAACTCCACTCCGAAACCATTACCCATAAAACCGATGTCGGTGGCGTACACCTCAATCTCAATAATGCCGATGCCGTCAGGGATGCCTTTAACTCGATTAAAAATTCCGTCGAGGCAAACGGTGAAACACTTTCTTTGAAAGAGTCAGAGGCGGTTAAAGTCTTTCTCGACTTGGAACAAGTGTCGCATCCGAAGGATAGCAAGCCCCGACAAGACTTCCTCGGTGTCACCGTACAGCCAATGGTCAAACTCCATGGTTATGAGTTAATTATCGGCAGCAGTATCGACGAACAATTTGGTCCTGTTTTGCTGTTTGGTACAGGAGGAGAGTTAGTAGAGGTATTTAAAGATCGGGCATTGGCATTACCTCCCCTAAATACCACCTTGGCGCAAAGAATGATCGAACAGACCCGCATCTATCAAGCTCTAAAAGGAGTTAGAGGGAAAAAAGCCGTAGATTTGACCGCCCTAACCAAATTAATGGTGCGTTTTAGCCAACTGGTGGTCGAACAACCCTGGATTAAAGAAATAGATATCAATCCTTTAATGGTTTCTGAAGATCGTTTATTGGCATTAGATGCCCGTGTGATTCTCCACAATCGAGATGCAACTGAATCAGATTTATCTCAGGTTGTCATTCGCCCCTATCCTAGCCAATATATAAAGCCCTGGACGTTAAACGATGGCAAAAAAATTACCATTCGTCCAATTCGCCCTGAAGATGAACCCTTGATAGTTGATTTTCATCAATATGTTTCGGAAGAAAGCATCTATTTACGATATTTTCACATGATCAAACTGCAAACTAGAGTTGCTCACGAAAGACTTACGCGCATCTGTTTTATTGATTACGATCGCGAAATGGCTTTAGTCGCTGATTACCTCAATCCCGATACGAGAGAACGGGAAATCCTGGGTGTAGGTCGCTTAAGTAAAATTCATGGTACTAATGAAGCAGAGTTTGGGATGTTGATTAGCGATCGCGAACAAGGTATTGGATTAGGCACAGAATTACTATATTCTCTAATTGATATTGGTCGTCAGGAACAATTAAGTCGAATCACCGCTGAGATTCTGACCGAAAATACTACCATGCAGCATTTATGCACCAAACTAGGCTTTGAGCTTCAAAGACATCAAGATGTGGTTAAGGCTTATTTCGATCTTGGTCATTAGTCATTAGTCATTAGTCAATTGAAGGAAACTCTGCTATGGTTGCCTGAATTTAGACCTAAATTTAGAGAAGTCTAAATAATCTTTTCTTCCATAATTAACTACAAAACTCCCACCCCTAATCAACATTTGAAGGTGGGAGTTTTATTTTCAAAATAATTAATCGAAGGACGCTAAAATGATGAGCGATCGCGTTTTAGTAGAATACTAGCAACCAAAATACCAATAATCGCCAGTAATCCCATCAGATAAAAAGCATAGGTATAGCTACCAAACCAATCCCGAATTTGTCCTGTAGTTAGAGTGCCTAACAATGCACCCACACCATATGCTGTAAACACAAGTCCGTAATTTTGAGCATAGCGTTCGGGGTTGAAGAATCGGAGGGTGGTGGTGGGAGCGATCGCCAGCCATCCTCCCAAACAAAACCAAAATAGACAGAAGGCAATTAAATAAGTGGCAACTTGCCCTTCATCAGCATTGATCATCAGCACACAGGCAATCAAAATTAGGGTATAAGATGCGATCGCCACATAATGAGGTTTAAAGCGATCGCTTAACCAGCCAAATAAAGGACGACTAATACCATTAAACAAAGCGAAGAGAGAAACGGTACCTGCTGCCAATCTGGGATCGATGGCAATAATTTCTTCTCCTACCGAACTAGAAATGCCAATAGCACTCAAACCTACCAAAGTGCCAATAGCGTAGCAAATCCACAACCCGTAGAAAGAGCGACTTTTAAGGGGACTCACAGGGTAGGTAATTGGCGCAGAAGATTTAGCTTGAACCGATAAATTCCGTCGGGGATGCCAATCTTGGGGTGGTAACTTTAGAGCGATCGCAATTAGCAGAATAATGGCAGAAAAGGCAATACCTAAGATTCGCAGGGTAGGTTTGATCGAGTAAGTATCAATTAAGCTACTAGCTAAGGGAGCAGTAACTAGGGGAGAAAGCCCAAATCCAATAATTGTTAAACCCACTGCCAGTCCTTTTTGGTCGGGAAACCACCGTGCGACTACAACCATAGGTACACCATAAGTGATACCAACCCCCGTACCAGCAATGACTCCATAGGTAAGAGTCATCATGGCAATATTAGTTACCAAGCTAGAGAGAATATAGCCCGCACCAACAAATATGCCACCGATGGCTGTCATGGTTCGAGTGCCAATTCGAGGTATATAAAATCCAGCGATCGGCATTAAGGCAGCATAAAATACTAGGGCTATAGTATAGGGTAATAAGCTTTCGGTTGCACCAATATTAAATTCCCCTTCCAAGGGAGCTCTCAAGATACTCCAGGAGTAAACACTCCCCAAACAAAGTAAAACAGTCATCCCAAGAGGAATCAGCAACCATCGCCCTCGATCTGCTGGTAATCCAAATATGGCAGCATCTTTTGATTTTGAATGGATCATAAGTAATGTCACTTCAGGTTGAGGTGTTTGAAAGGTTAAGGCAGCAATAAGTTTTAGGAGTATTACGTTGCCCTTAAAACTACATAAGTAAGAGCTTAAATTTGATAGTAGCGATCGCCTAGTGTATCGTTGGCAAAAATTATTAAACAAGAATTATTAAAAGGGACAGATAAGCAATCTCGCAGTATCCAATCTCACTATTAATACAAACAATATTTCATAATTTCATAAAAGATCTATGCTGCGATCGCTTGTCTTTAAAAATTTATTAATGCTTAATCTGTAGCGTTTCTTGTAACCAGAGAATACTATATCGGCAGGAAAGCAAAAATTTTCCTTTCTGTTGCATCAAATTTACACGTAATGCCTACTCTGGTTTACCATATTACCCATATCAATAATCTTCCTTTAATCATAAATTCTGGCGGATTAATTGCATTTAATAAGTTGAAACAACAGCAAACAAAATATGTAAATATTGCTCATCAAACAATCCAGAATCAGAGGGCTAGAATTATTGTCCCATGTGCTTCGGGAGGATTTTTACATGACTACGTTCCTTTTTATTTTGCTCCTCGTTCTCCTATGTTGTGTTCTATCTACTACAAGAAAGGAAAAAGCTATCAAAATGAGGTTCTGCATTTAGTTACTGAAGCAGAATCAGTTCAAGCTTCACAGTTGGATTTTGCTTTTACAGATGGTCATGCAATTATGGCTTATTCTGACTTTTATGACGATCTCAAAGATTTATCTGAAATTGATTGGCAAATTATGAGCGCCAAATATTGGAATGATACAGATCAAGATGGGGATCGCAAGCGTCGCCGACAAGCTGAATTTCTGGTGCATCAGTTTTGTTCTTGGACATTGGTGAAAGAAATTGGTGTTATAAATGACAACATCAAAACAAAAGTTCAAAAAATATTACAGCATCAAAAACACCAGCCTAATGTAAAAATATATCCTCAGTGGTACTACTGATGATATATTTTTAAGTAGTACCTAAATACTAAGTTAATGTGAATGTTGTTCAAAACAGCTAATCAAAGAAAATGATTGAATATAAGCAAGGCAACCTATTAGAAGAAAATATCGAAGCTCTAGTTAATACAGTCAACTGTGTTGGCGTGATGGGTAAAGGTATTGCTTTGCAATTCAAACAAGCATTTCCCGAAAACTTCAAGCAATATAAAAAAGCTTGTGATGCTAAAGCAGTCCAACCAGGGCAGATGTTTATCACCTCTACAGATAAGCTATTCCCTAAATACATTATTAACTTTCCTACCAAACGTCATTGGAGAGGAAAATCAAAAATAGAAGATATTGAATCTGGACTAACAGCTTTAGTTGAATCAGTAAAGCAATTTAACATCAAATCGATCGCCATTCCACCTCTCGGATGTGGGAACGGTGGATTAAACTGGGCGCAGGTTAAGCCTATGATTGCCAATGCTTTTGCTGAATTACCAGATGTTCAAGTAGTAATTTTTGAACCAGGAGGCGCACCTGTCGCCGATAAAATTAAAGTCGCTACTAAAAAGCCAAAGATGACTCTTGCCCGTGCTTTATTTATTCGGTTGTTAGAAATATACGAAATTCCAGGTTATCGTCTTACAAAACTGGAAATTCAGAAACTTGCCTATTTTCTTCAAGAAGCGCAAGAACCATTGAAACTACGTTATAGAAAACATCACTTTGGTCCTTATGCGGATAATTTGAATCATGTTTTACAAGCTTTAGATGGTCATTTTATTCGCGGTTATGGGGATCGTAGCCAAAAGTCACAGATGTATGTCTTACCAGAGGGAAAAAAAGCAGCCCAAAGTTTTTTAGAACAGCATCCAGAAGCTAGTGAACGTTTAAAAAGAGTTAGTAATTTGATTAATGGGTTTGAAACTCCTTATGGAATGGAAATGCTAGCCACCATTCACTGGGTAGCTACAAAAGAAGATACTCAAGCAGTAGAAGATTGTGAAAAAGCTATTGAATTAGTACAGGAATGGAATGAAAGGAAGCGCGAACTTTTTAAACCTAGTCATCTACGAAAAGCATGGGCAAGATTAAAACAGCAAAATTGGTTTTTTGAAGTATCTGCAAATAACAACTAAGTTATTTGATTTAATCAAAAATGCTTAATCATCAATTGTGCTTAGGTAAATATTATTTTGCCATCAAAACTACAGAAGTACGAGCTTGAACTCTATAGTAAGAATTTCTAACCAAAGGAGCAGTTGCCAATTCGCAGAAATCATCTGGGGTAGCTAAAGAAGTATCGATGATGCGATACCAGTTATGTCCTTGACTTAATCGGGGTAACTCGTAGGTTAAGGACTCCCAATAAGCATTAAACATGACATG
>JASJDX010000420.1 GCA_030064975.1 Pleurocapsa sp. MO_192.B19 | reverse complement strand
GGGAATTGAGGCGAAGAATTTGACCACAGTCTCTTTCTTCCGGTCGGGCAGGACGGCTAATACTTCAACTCCTTGAGGTATCGAGGGCGTTGTTATGAGCACCACATAATCCCGATGTCCTTTTTTCAGCGCAATCTCATCGATTCCCAGTATTTCAATCCGTTGAAATTTCTCCCAGTTTACTTTAGTTGCAATCCGACGCTCTAGTACTCCTTTGACTCTCTCTTCACTAGTATCGAGTTTTTTGGCTACATCGACTATAGTTGAATTGACTAGTAACTTTAGCAACCATTGTTCGTAGGGTTTGGTATTGGGGCTACGTAGGTCATGCCAACTTAGTCTTTGGGTGGTAGTTGGTTAGCCTCGGCAATCAGGACATTTATAACGTTTCGGTCTCAATTCAATGAATACTGGTTGTTCAAATATTGGTAAGTGTCTCAGTCTAATAGCTTGGTCATAGCCATGGAACTGTGTCAGTTTTCGACCACATTTACGGCAGTTTGTACCTTTAAGAGTGCTTTCAACTCGGATGAGCCAATCTCCTTCTTTCGTTTTCGACACTTTCAAGATGCGAACATCGGGCAAGTCGAGGGGGATTTGAATCGAGTTATCCATCATGACCACCACCGTTAATCAGATATCTTTATCATCCCAAAGTATTCATCTTCTTGACAACCACACTATATCTAGTACTTACCACGGGAATTACGGAAGAACCTTTAATTATTGTGGTCTACTCATTTGAAAAGCGCAGTAAAAAATCTACACTGGCTGTCTACCCTCACGTCGGCTGATTGCTATAAATACGCCATCATCGACAACTATGGCAGTGTCTACGAGCCAGATGACATCTTCTACACCGCATCAGCAGCAGAACGTGAGGGTAGAGAAGCTATCAACACTGTTTCTAATTAGTTTTTGGCTAGGGCGATCGCTCGTCATCCTGAAAAATTCATAAACGGAAGTAGAAATTATGACACAATAATCGCTTTTTTATAAAGCTAAAGCCAAACCATCAGCCCTCGGTTCAGAAGCAGCCACTAAAACATGATCTTGGCGCAAAATTATCTGACCTTTGCCAAACATACGAGGGTGGGCTAAACGAATATTGTGACTGCGATCGATTAAATCTAAAACGACATTTTGGGGAACATGACTCTCCAACAAAACCAAATCTTGCTCTAAATAACGCCAACGGGGTGCATCTAAAGCTGCTTGAGGATTCATACTATAGTCCGCCATGTTTACTACCATCTGTAAATGACCTTGGGGTTGCATAGGCGCACCCATCACACCAAAGGCACCTAAAGCTTGATCGTCTTTGGTCAGGAAACCAGGAATAATTGTATGAAAAGGGCGTTTATTGGCGGCAATTTCGTTAGGATGTCCTGATTCTAGGGTAAAACCAAGTCCTCGATTATGTAGAGCAACGCCTGTTTCTGGGACTAAAATACCACTACCAAAGCCATTGTAATTAGATTGAATCAAAGACACCATTAACTCTTCATCTGCTGCTGCTAGGTAGACTGTTCCCCCAGCAGGGAAACCAGGTGTTGCAGTGGGAATTGCTTGTTCGCTAATAAGCTGGCGGCGTCGAACAGCATAACTTTTAGCCAACAGTTGTTCTGGAGAAACTTTCATTGAGCGAGGATCGGCGACATAGTCATGTAAGTCGGCAAAGGCCAATTTGATCGCTTCAATTTGTCGATGGAAACTTGCTCCCGAATCCCGAGGATACTGTTGTAGATCTGAACCTTCGAGAATATTTAAGCCCATTAAAGCAGCAATACCTTGGGTATTAGGGGGAATTTCCCAGACTTTGAGGTTGCGATATTGAGTTGAAATTGGCTCTACCCAGTCTGGTTGATGATTAGTTAAATCTTCGGTACTAATTAAACCGCCAGTATCCGATGCATAATTAGCGATCGCCTGAGCTATTTTTCCCTGATAAAAACTTTCTCCTCCCGTAGCGGCGATTTCTTTTAAAGTAGCTGCGTGTAATTTACTACCCCAAATTTCTCCCACTGAAGGGGCGCGATTGTGGGGAAAAAAGACCTGTTTTAATGGCTGATATTCTGGTGCAGTGAGGGGTAGAAAAATAGATTCTGCCCGTTGCCAGGCTTCTGCTGTTACGGGAGATACTGGATAACCCTCGCTAGCATAACGAATTGCTGGAGCAAATAATTGCTCGAAGGGTAACTTACCCCATTTTTCCCAGAGACTGCGCCATCCAGATACAGCTCCTGGTACAGTAACAGTTAACCAACCTAATGAGGGCATCTGGGCTAAATTCTTAAAAAGATCCCGCCTTAACGTCTGGGGGCTTCTACCAGAAGCATTTAAACCATGCAATTTACCATCCCAAACCAGAGCAAAAGCGTCTCCACCAATGCCGTTAGAAGTAGGCTCTACTACGGTAAGAGCGATCGCCATTGCCACCGCAGCATCAACAGCATTACCACCAGCCCAAAACATTTCCATTCCTGCCAAAGTGGCTAAAGATTGACTAGTCGCCACCGCACATTTTTGACCTAGAATTACCCGACGCGATGAAGAATAAGGATATTGCAGCAGATTATTCATAAATGCTTGAGGGAAAATTTCTCTCTCCGATTCTACCAGGACAAACTCATCCTCAACCTAGCAAAACGCAATAGCTTTTTCTTGTCCAAAATCAAAATGTAGGGAATATTTTAGAATGCAGTTAGGTTTTTGATTAAGATGCAAACTGCCACTGCGCCAAGCGCGAATGGGCGCAGCCCACGCTTCGTGATTGGCTCTGCCACCGCGCTCCGCGCGATCGCAAAGTAATACTAAATCCCATTCACATAGATTTTTAGAAAATTAATTGTAAAAATTCATGGAGAGGAGCAAGAATAATGAATCAAAAAAATTCCCGATTATCCCATCTATCCCGTCGTCAGATTATTAGAGGTGTGTTGGCAACTACCGCCTTTGGCTTAACCGCAAAATTTGGTACTGGATGCAGCGACCAATCGGAAACGGACGAAACCGCGTCAGAAGAAGAAACCGAGCCAATTGTTATCGGCTTTATTTATGTTGGCCCTAAAGATGATTTTGGTTACAATCAATCTCATGCTGAAGGTGCAGCCGCAGTTGCCGAACTTCCTGGGGTTAAAGTTGTCGAACAAGCTAACGTTCCAGAAACCCAAACCGTACAAGAGACGATGCGGGAGATGATTGAAATAGATGGTGCAACAATGTTATTTCCCACCTCTTTTGGTTACTTCGAGCCTCACATTCTGGAAATAGCCAGGGAATTTCCAGAAGTGCAGTTTTTCCATGCTGGAGGACTCTATGAGTCAGGAATGCCAGAAAATGTCGGTAGTTACTTTGATTATATCGACGAAGCCCAGTATATCGCTGGGATTGTTGCCGCACACACCACTGAATCTGGAAAATTAGGCTTTGTAGCGGCTAAACCCATTTCTCAAGTTTTACGTAACATCAATGGCTTTACTTTAGGAGCAAAAAGCATTAAGCCCGACATCACCACCCAAGTTGTGTTTACAGGAGACTGGGCTGCACCTGTAAAAGAAGCAGAAGCAGTCAACAGTATGGTCAATCAAGGAATTGATGTTATCACCTGTCATGTTGATAGCCCTAAAGTAGTGATCGAAACTGCAAGCAAACGAGGTGTTTACTGTTCGGGATACCATACAGATCAATCAGCCTTAGCACCCGAATTGTATCTTACTGGGGCCGAATGGGACTGGAGAAGTATTTATACTCAATATGCCAATTGGGTCAAAGAGGGCAAAACTCTAATGAATGGAGAAATTCCCCATATTGTTCGCGGCGGTTATCAAGAAAAATTCTGGAAACTATCTCCTTATGGCCCAGCAGTAAGCGAGTCAGCCAAATCAGAGGCTGAAGCGGTTAAAGCCAAATTTGCTGATGCCACTATGATAATTTACACGGGAGAACTCAAAGATAATCAGGGTCAAGTCATTCTTCCCGATGGCAAATCTTACGAACAGCAAGCTATCGAGTTGGAGACAACAGATTGGCTGGTGGAAGGAGTTAAAGGAAGCGTTTAAATGATTAATCGATCTAACTGGCGTAAAACTCTAGAAGCAATTTGTATTCCCGTAGGCGCAGTCTTGGTAGCATTGATTATCTTTGGGATTTTTTGTGCGGTGGTGGGGGCAAATCCTTTTGCAGTTTACGGCTCAATTTACAAGGCGGCATTTGGCAGATGGAGTGCTTGGCAAAGAACTTTAATTCAAGCTTCACCCCTGCTTCTGAGTGCTTTATGTACCGTTTTGCCAGCCCGTTTGGGATTAGTAATTATTGGCAATGAAGGGGCATTAGTAATGGGGGGATTGGGTGCGATTATAGTGGGGCTTTCTTTGGGGGAATCTTTATCTCCTCTGCTGGTTCAAATAGGGATGGCAATGGGGGGAATGCTATTTGGGGGCGTATGGATTGCGATCGCAGGAGCGTTACGTCATTATCGGGCAGTGAATGAAACTATTAGCAGTTTACTCTTAAATTATATTGCGATCGCTCTACTTAATCATTTAGTAGAAGGGCCAATGCGCGATCCAAGTTCTCTTAACAAGCCTTCAACTTTTCCTCTTGCCGAGATTAATCGTTTGGGAGATATTCCTGGAACTCGTATTCACTATGGCTTGTTGTATGGTCTAATTGCCTGTATTGTTGCCTATATTTTGATTGAGCGTACCACTTTTGGCTTTGCTGCCCGTACTGCGGGAGGAAACATTCGCGCCGCACAGATAGCAGGACTTCCCGTAGGTAAACTGACTATTATTATCTGTTTTTTAGCAGGTTCTTGTGCTGGTTTGGCAGGCATGGTAGAAGTAGCAGCGGTTCATGGAGTCGCTAATGAATCTCTCAATGTCGGCTATGGCTACGGTGGAATTTTAGTTGCTTTTGTCGCTCGTCATAATCCCTTGGCGACTGCCTTAGTTGCAGTTTCACTGGGTGGAATCTTAGCTAGTGGGGGTATTTTACAGCGATCGCACAGTCTTCCCGATGCTACAGTTTTAGTTTTCCAAGGGTTAGTTTTCTTAGTGGTATTGTATGGCGATTCTCTTTACGGACGTTTTCCCTTTTTTCAAGAAAAGATCGACTCTGTAAAGAAGTTTCCTAAAAAGTCCTTACAGTGAACAAAAATATTTTTGCTTTAGTTTTAAATTAAATAATTAGCTAATTGGCTAATGTCATCAAAAATTAATAACTGTATGGGTGATTCACATTCGCGTAGCGTCTCCTTTACTAATAACAAACACAAATGGCAACAGAAGCATTAGGTTGGTGGGGCGTACCATTAGGTATTATCGCAGGAACATTTAGGGGTAGTGTTCCCTTTTTGTTCGTCAGTTTGGGAGAATGCCTGACGGAAAAGAGCGGCAAAATCAACTTAGGATTAGAAGGGACGCTACTAACTGGGGCAATGAGTTCCTATGCTCTTTCCTATCTAACAGGCTCGCCTTGGCTGGGGGTATTGGTAGCAGGGCTAGCAGGAATGGCTTTAGGCATAGTTCACGGCTGGCTTTCCCAACAGCCGAGAGTTAATGATGTTGCAGTAGGCATCGCCATGATTATCTTTGGTAGCGGGATTGCTTTTTTTTTAGGTAAACCTTTTATCCAACCTGCGGCTTCTCAACTCCCTACCATCAACTTGGGTAGTTGGAGTAATCTTCCTCAAGTCCAAGTAGCACTAAAAATCAGTCCTTTATTTATTTTAGGCATCGCGATCGCCTTTTTGATGCAGTGGTTTTTTAAATCAACTCGCTGGGGTTTGTATATCCGCGCCGTAGGAGACAGTCCCGATGCTGCAAGAGCAATGGGCATCTCGGTTTTTAAAGTCAGAATGCTAAGTATTATGGCTGGCAGTTTTTTAGCAGGAATTGGCGGTGCTTCTCTTTCTCTTTATTATCCTGGTGTCTGGACAGAGAGAATTTCTAGCGGTCAAGGATTGATGGCAGTAGCACTGGTAATTTTCGCTCGCTGGAATCCAGTTCAATGTCTTTATGCTTCGCTGTTGTTTGGCGGCGCACGGTCTTTAGGACCTGCCCTTCAATCAGTAGGCATCGAGCAGGGCTACTACTTATTTAATGCTGTTCCTTATATCTTGACTTTGGTGATTATGATTATTACTTGTTCTCCTAAACGCACTCTAACTGGCGTACCAGGGGCATTGGGGACGGATGAGTGAGTAATAAGTAGTAAGTAGGCAGGAAGTAGGAAGTAATAACTAATAAGTAATAACTAATAAGTAATAAGTAATAACTAATAACTAATAACTAAATTATGAGTAGACTTATATGCAAGACTTAGTTAATGGTAATTACCCATTGGTGACAAGTTAAGGTTAAAAGCCAGTTGTCAAGAGGGAAAAGAAGACAAGTTCAGAGGAGGTTTAGCTCGTTTTGGACGAGGGGATTTAACTATCCCCAAGTCTCGA
>JASJDX010000419.1 GCA_030064975.1 Pleurocapsa sp. MO_192.B19 | reverse complement strand
CTAATAGCTGATAGCTGATAGCCCTTCGGGTTCAGCACTACATGCGGCTAAAGCCTTTGTCTCAACGGGGGGAACCCCCGCAACGAAAGTGCTTCACTACGAACAGTATTATCAACGTTTTCATACATTAAATTACCAACGCCGAATTTTGAAAATGAATTGTGTTTCAATCAAGAAAGGGAACAAAGAAAAGAATTGTATTTTTATCTTCTCTTTAATTTACAGATAAATATTCTCATCAGGCATAATCGCTTGTCGTAAATTCATTTTATACAACAATTGCATCACTCAGAATTAATTAAGAGCAAATAACAGATTATGGTTCAAGCTTTATCTTCCCCAGAAAATCCTCTCAATAATTCTTTAAATCTTGAAGAATTGAAAAAAATAGACGCATATTGGCGCGCTTGCAACTATCTCGCCGTCGGCATGATCTATCTGCGAGATAATCCACTACTTAAAGAACCATTAAAAGCAGAACATATTAAACAACGTTTACTAGGACACTGGGGTTCATCTCCTGCTCTTAGTTTTACCTATATCCATCTCAATCGATTAATTAAAAAATACGACCTCAACGCCATCTATCTTGCAGGGCCAGGACATGGCGCACCTGGGGTTTTGGGTCCTGTATATCTAGAAGGAACTTATTCGGAGATCTATCCCGATAAAAGCGAAGACGAGGAGGGAATGCAGAAATTTTTCAAGCAATTCTCTTTCCCTGGTTACATCGGTAGTCATTGTACTCCCGAAACTCCAGGTTCAATCCATGAAGGAGGGGAATTAGGCTACAGTGTTTCTCATGCTTACGGTGCAGTGTATGACAATCCTGATTTAATTGCTGCCTGTGTTGTGGGAGATGGCGAAGCAGAAACAGGACCTTTAGCCACCGCCTGGCATTCCAATAAATTTCTCAATCCTGTCCGTGATGGGGCAGTATTGCCAATCCTTAATCTCAATGGTTATAAAATTGCTAACCCAACAATTCTCTCCCGTATTAGTTCGGAAGAATTAGAAAATTTATTTAAAGGTTATGGCTATACTCCCTACTTAGTTGAAGGTTCAGATCCCCAAACCATGCACCAGAAAATGGCAACAGTCATGGAAGAGTGCATCTTAAAAATTCGCGAGTATCAATCAGAAGCACGGACTAACGATAAAGCCTTTCGTCCTCGTTGGCCGATGATTATACTCCGTACTCCCAAAGGCTGGACTGGCCCACAGGAAGTAGACGGACATAAAGTAGAAGGATTTTGGCGATCGCATCAAGTGCCTATGGGGGGAATGCACTCTAACCCAGAACACGTTAAACTCCTCGAACAATGGATGAAAGGTTATCAGCCAGAGGAATTGTTTGATGAGAATGGTACTCTAGTTCCTGAACTCAAAGAACTTGCTCCTGTGGGAATAAAGCGCATGAGTGCCAACCCAGTAGCTAACGGTGGTTTGTTACGCAAAGATTTAAAGCTGCCCAATTTTGCTGATTATGCAGTGGCACTGGATCAACCAGGAACAGTAGAAGTCGAAAACACGAGAGTCTTGGGTAAATTCCTGCGGGATGTCATGAAGCACAATATGACTAACTTTCGTGTCTTTGGTCCTGATGAAACTGCTTCTAATCGTTTACAGGATATCTACGAAGTTACAAAAAAAACCTGGATGGCAGATTACCTACCCGAAGATGAAGACGGTGGGCAATTATCTCCTGACGGTAGAGTCATGGAGATGTTGAGCGAGCATACTCTAGAAGGTTGGCTAGAAACTTATCTTTTAACTGGAAGACATGGGTTTTTCCATAGCTATGAAGCCTTTGTTCATGTTATTGATTCGATGTTTAATCAACACGCCAAATGGTTAGATATCTGCAAAAAACACGTTCCTTGGCGATCGCCTGTTGCTTCTCTTAACTTGATGTTATCTTCTTTAGTTTGGCGACAAGATCATAATGGTTTTTCCCATCAAGATCCAGGTTTTGTGGATTTAGTTACTAACAAGAGTGCAGATGTTACACGGATTTATTTTCCCCCTGATGCTAACTGTTTACTGTCTGTAGCCGATCACTGTTTAAGGAGTAAAGACTACATCAATGTGATTGTTGCCGATAAACAGAATCATCTACAATATTTATCGATGGATGAGGCAATCAAACATTGTACTAAAGGTATTGGAATTTGGTCATGGGCAAGTAACGATGATTGTGGCAAAGAAGCAGATGAGCCTGATGTGGTTATGGCTTGCTGTGGTGATATTCCGACTATGGAATCTTTAGCTGCCACTGCCATTTTGCGCGAAGAATTTCCCGAACTGAAAGTTAGATTTATTAATGTGGTTGATTTATATCGACTACAAAGTGAAGGAGAACACCCTCACGGTTTATCCAATAAAGAGTTTGATATTCTTTTTACTCCCGATAAACCGATTATTTTTAACTTCCACGGCTATCCTTGGTTAATTCACAAATTGGCTTATCGTCGCACTAAACAAGAACGCATTCATGTAAGAGGTTACAAGGAAGAAGGGAATATTAATACACCTTTAGAGTTGGCAATGCTCAATCAAATTGATCGCTTTAATTTGGTGATTGATGTCATCGATCGCGTGGAAAAACTGGGTTCTAAGGCAGTATATGTCAGAGAACGTATGAAAAATGAGATTATTGACAATTTTGCTTACGCTCATGAACAAGGTAGGGATAAACCCGAAGTTGTTAATTGGAAATGGCCTTATTAATAAGTAGCAAGTAGCCAAGCTATCAAATCAATGTCGATACATATATCATTTAATTGGAGGAGGTAATGCCAGTTCAATTGCGATCGCATTCTTATTATCAACTTTCTCAGCAAGAGGTTATCCAGCACTTTAGTAGCAATTTAGAAGATGGCTTATCCGCAGAAGAAGTTGCCAGTCGCTACGAAAGGTATGGCTGGAATGAACTACAATTCAAGCCAGGTAAACCAGCGTGGCTAAGATTTCTGCTGCAATTTCATCAACCTCTGCTTTACATTCTGTTGTTAGCAGGGGCGATCAAAGCAATCTTAGGTTCATGGACAAATGCATCTGTGATCTGGGGAGTTACGGTGATCAATGCGGTGATTGGCTATGTGCAAGAAGCCCAAGCGGAAGGAGCGATCGCTTCTCTGGCAAAATCTGTAACCACAGAAGTCAACGTATTACGAGAACGACAAATCCTACGGATTCCCTCCCAGGATTTAGTACCAGGGGATGTAGTTTTGCTGGCATCGGGGGATAAAGTTCCCGCAGATTTGAGACTACTAAAGGTTCGTAATTTGCAAGTGGATGAGTCTGCTTTAACAGGAGAATCTGTTCCAGTCGATAAATCAATAAAATCCTTACCACCAGATACACCCCTGGCAGAAAGGACAAATATGGCATACGCAGGGAGTTTTGTCACTTTTGGGCAGGGCAAGGGGATAGTTGTCGCCACGGCAAATGATACTGAAGTCGGTCAAATCTCTCAATCGATGGAACAGAGAGTGAGTCTGACTACTCCACTGACTCGAAAGTTTGCCAAATTTAGTCGTACTTTACTCTACGCAGTTTTGACCCTGGCAACCCTAACTTTTGCGATCGGGTTGGGACAGGGTGAATCTTGGCTTTATATGTTTGAGGCTACTGTTGCTCTAGCAGTTAGTGCGATTCCTGAAGGACTACCAGCAGTAGTTACCATTACCCTAGCAATTGGAGTCAACCGCATGGCAAGTCGTCATGCCATTATTCGTAAACTACCTGCCGTTGAAGCTTTGGGGAGTGCTACTGTTATTTGTTCGGATAAAACGGGAACACTGACAGAAAATCAGATGACTGTACAGAGTATTTATGTGGGAGATAAATATTATGCAGTCAGTGGTAGTGGTTATAGTCCCAAAGGAGAGATTAGTCAGGCGCTCGATGGTAAGCTTGAAAGCCCTTTTGAGGATGGATTACCCCCAGGTTTAGAACAATGTCTGGTAGCTGGGATACTCTGTAATGATTCTCAGTTAAAACAAACAGGGGAAGATTGGTCTGTTGTCGGAGATCCTACAGAAGGAGCATTGATCGCAGCAGCAGCAAAAGCTAGTCTTAGCCAATCTAGTTTAGCAGTTTCACAACCGCGATTAGACGCGATTCCCTTTGAATCTCAATATCAATATATGGCAACCTTACATGATGGGGTTGCCCCTATAATTTATGTAAAGGGATCGGTCGAGTCACTGATGAGTCGTTGTTCTCAGATGATGAATCGAGATGGTGAGATTATCGCTTTTGAGCGCGCACAGATCGAGCAAGCGGTAGCAATAATGGCACGAAAAGGATTGCGAGTGTTAGCCTTTGCCAAAAAGAAAACAGGTTCTCATCAGCATTCGATAGACCATGAAGACCTTGAAACAGGCTTAATTTTTCTGGGATTACAGGGCATGATTGACCCGCCAAGGCCAGAAGCGATCGCAGCGGTTCATGCCTGTCAGGCTGCGGGAATTCAAGTCAAAATGATCACTGGCGATCATATCACTACAGCACAAGCGATCGCAGGAAAGATGGGCATCGCCAAGACAAAATCGGTTTTAGCTTTTGAGGGCAGACAGTTAGAGAAAATAAGCGCTCGCGAACTCGCCCAAACAGTTGAAGATGGTTCTGTATTTGCTAGGGTTGCTCCCGCTCAAAAACTCCGATTGGTAGAAGCACTCCAGTCTAAAGGAGAAATTGTCGCCATGACTGGCGATGGAGTAAATGATGCTCCTGCCCTTAAGCAAGCAGATATTGGTATTGCCATGGGAAAAGGAGGAACAGAAGTGGCACGAGAGTCTGCTGATATGCTGCTGACAGATGATAACTTTGCCTCCATCGAAGCTGCCGTCGAAGAAGGACGCACGGTCTATCAGAACTTGAGAAAAGCGATCGCCTTTCTCTTACCTGTTAATGGTGGTGAATCGATGACTATCTTAATTAGTGCTTTGCTAGCCAGGGATTTACCTATTCTCTCCCTACAGGTACTTTGGCTGAATATGATCAATTCTATTACTATGACTGTTCCTCTGGCATTTGAACCTAAATCTAAGGGAATGATGCAACAGCCTCCACTCAATCCTAATCAACCCTTGCTCACCCGCAAACTACTAATGCGAATCTTAGCTGTGTCACTGTTTAACTGGATTTTGATTTTTGGGATGTTTGAGTGGGCTAAATCGACTACAGGAGATATTGCGGTTGCTCGCACTATGGCAATCCAGTCACTCGTAGCAGCGAGGGTTATCTACCTTTTAAGTATCAGCCAATTAGGCATAAGTCTAGCTAATTATCTACGTTGTAGAGCAACAGCGATCGCCCGAGGGGCGGTGGCAGAGCCAATCGCCAAAGCCCCGATCCTAATTGTCGGTATTATTGCTGCTGGTATCTTACAAATCGTATTTAGCCAGTCGGGTGTAATGAATACCCTATTTGAAACAGCACCACTAACTTTAAACCAATGGCTTATTTGTTTACTGCCAATGCTACCGATGATACCGATGGCAATCGTAGCATATTTCATCGATCCTCCTTGAGGGTGTGAACAGGAAAAAAAAGAATTTTGTAGGCTGTAAGCTAGTTTAGAAGAGAATTTCAAGAGTTATGGGTAAAGCATAGATTGATTAAAGATGTAGATCGATTTAATCAACGTGAGCTTGTTCCTCTTCCTTCTGAATCTTAATTTGTTTCCTAAGAGTTCGGAATTCGGAGTACTCGCTGCGCGAGACGCTACGCTACGGAGTATTCGCTGCGCGAAAAGCTACGCAACGGAGTTACAATTTTGACAACGAAATAATAGGGAATGCAAGCATCTCTCAAGTTAGGAATTACGAAATTTCTAGTTTCATCGAACTGACGTTAATTAGATTTTGTTTACTATTGCAATACCATAGAAAGCTAACTATGTAAATACAAGTTGTGCAATTTGCAAATAAAATTTACTATAATCAAAATATATTTACAAAAAAACTAGCGTTTCAAATCATCAACGTTTTTCATTTAATTGCACGATAACTTTTTGGAAGGTCATCTATGCCATTTACTCTAAACTCCGCACGCAACATATTTCTTAATACCTTATCTGCTGATGCAGTACCAGCATTAATAGCTCGATTCAACCAACTTAGTGCAGAAGATCAACTAGCATTGATTTGGTTTGCTTACCTTGAAATGGGTAAAACGATTACAGTTGCTGCTCCTGGGGCTGCGAATATGCAATTTGCCGAGCCTACTCTCAATGAAATCAAAAAAATGAGTTTCCAAGAACAATCTCAGGTAATGTGCGATTTAGCCAACCATGCAGATACACCAATTTGCCGTACTTATGCTACTTGGACTCCTAATATCAAGCTTGGTTTCTGGTATCAACTAGGAGAATG
>JASJDX010000418.1 GCA_030064975.1 Pleurocapsa sp. MO_192.B19 | reverse complement strand
GCATCACCTAGTAATATTTTAAGAATCAATCAACTCATCAATAAGTATACAATTTACGAGTACCATCATATAAAGTAGTTGTGAATTATGGGATTATCTAAAAAGCATATTTACAAAGTACTGATGACTACTCAAATAAATTTCCCTTGGTCAAATTATTCAGGTTTAGAGTGGGACTATTAACCTATTAAGTAGCTTTCATCTAAATAAAAGATAAAAGTAAGATGTGATTTCTCAACTAATCACAGACAGTTATTGTGGTAGTTGCTAGTCGCTAGCCGCTGTTACACTTTTATTCTATTTACACATTCTATAAAGTAAAACTACTCTATTTAAGTTCAGGGTAACAAAATTTACTTTTAGTCAATTTAAAGGAAAATCTGCCATAATTTTCCTAGAAATTAGGGTGCAAGAGGAACAATTGTAGTGATACCAACCAAGAGTAAGACAACTCAACCAAAGTTAAAGCAAGCGATCGCACGTAGTCAAGCTCATTTGTGCTCAATTCAAAATCCTGATGGTTATTGGTGGGCAGAATTGGAGTCTAACGTTACCATCACCGCTGAAGTTGTCCTGTTACATAAAATTTGGCAAACTGACCAAACTAGACCTTTAGCAAAAATCGAAGCATATTTGCGATCGCAACAGCGAGAACACGGTGGTTGGGAACTATACTATGGCGATGGTGGCGAGCTTTCTACTTCTGTAGAAGCTTACATGGCATTGCGTTTACTGGGCGTATCAGCAGATGATCCTGCTCTAGTTAAAGCTAAAAAGTTTATTGTAAAAAGAGGTGGCATCAGCAAGACTCGTATTTTTACCAAAATGCACTTGGCGTTAATTGGTTGCTATGACTGGCAGGGATTACCTTCAATTCCTCCCTCAATTATGCTCTTGCCAGAAGAGTCTCCCTTTACTATCTACGAGATGTCAAGTTGGGCTAGGGGTAGCACTGTACCTCTATTGATTGTCTTCGATCGTAAACCCGTATTTAGTTTAGATATTCCCCTCAATTTAGATGAACTATACACCGAGGGAGTTGCCAATGTTCGTTATCAACTACCCCGTAACAATGACTGGACAGATATTTTTATTGCCCTAGATAATGCTTTTAAAGTAGCAGAAAACTTTAATTTAGTACCTTGGCGTGAAGAGGGGATCGCTGCTGCGGAAAAATGGGTTCTAGAAAGACAGGAAGCTACTGGAGACTGGGGGGGAATTATCCCTGCTATGCTCAACTCTTTATTAGCTCTACGTACTCTTAATTATGATGTTAACGATCCGATTATTCAACGAGGTTTAACCGCGATCGATAATTTTGCCATCGAAACCGAAGATAGCTATCGTATTCAGCCCTGTATATCTCCTGTGTGGGATACAGCTTGGTGTTTAAGAGCTTTGGTAGAATCGGGAATTGCCCCCGATCATCCTGCCCTAGTCAAAGCAGGAGAATGGCTATTAGATAAGCAAATCCTTGATTATGGGGATTGGGCGGTTAAAAACAAAGGTGTTGCCCCTGGAGGCTGGGCATTCGAGTTTGATAACCGTTTTTATCCCGATTTAGATGATTCGGCAGTGGTGGTAATGGGTTTGTCTCAGGTAAAACTACCAAATGAAGCCCGAAAACGGCAGGCGATTGCTCGGTGTGTTAACTGGATTGCAACAATGCAATGTAAACCAGGAGGATGGGCAGCTTTTGATCTAGATAACGATCAAGACTGGATTAACCTTATTCCTTATGGTGACTTAAAAGCGATGATCGATCCTAATACTGCCGACGTTACCGCTAGGGTACTAGAAATGTTGGGAGAATGCAATTTATCGATGACAGAAAGACGGGTGCAAAAAGCGATCGCTTATTTAATTAATGAACAAGAAGCAGATGGGAGTTGGTTTGGACGTTGGGGCGTAAACTATATTTATGGCACCAGCGGTGTACTTTCGGCTCTTAGTTTAATTGCTCCTACTCGTTGTCGAACGGAAATTCAAAGGGGTGCAGCCTGGTTAATTAGCTGTCAAAATCCTGATGGCGGCTGGGGAGAAACCTGTGCCAGTTATGATGATCCGAGTTTAAAAGGTCAAGGAATCAGCACCGCATCTCAGACAGCTTGGGCATTAATTGGCTTAATGGCTGCGGCAGATGGGATTAAGTTTGCGGGACAAGCAGCAATTACCCAAGGAATAGAATATTTGCTTAAAACTCAACAACCAGATGGTACTTGGGACGAAGATCAATTTACTGGTACTGGTTTTCCCTGCCACTTTTATCTTAAATATCATCTCTATCAGCAATACTTTCCGCTGCAAGCATTAGCTAGATACCAAAATTTGCCCCTTAAAAATTGAATTGAATAAAAAAAACAAGAGTAAATAATATTACTCTTGTCTTTAACGATGATTAATTAGTTGTTGTTTGTCCCAATCAATTTTTAGTATTGGAAGTTGTGAGGAAGATACTGATTAACATCAACTTGAGATTGAGCATTAGTTTGAGTGGCGTTTTGGTCAATGGCGTTATAGTTACCAATTGCCGCCGCTTCGTTAGCGTTCCCTTGGACTGAAGTTTGAGCGCTAGGAGTGGCAGGAACACCGTAAGCACCAAGGTTGAGTTGATCTTGATAACTAGCTTGGTCAGCGTTTTGTAAGACAGTGTTGAAATCTCCCACAGCCGCAGCGGAATTAGTATTAGTTTGAATGCTAGTTTGTGCGTCTTGAGCGAAAGCAGTTAACGGAGATAGGGCGATCGCCGCAGTGAGAATGGATAAAGTGGATTTTTTCATATTTCTAGACCTCGTTTGTGTAAATTTAAGTGCGTGTAAGTGTTTGTAAGTGTTTGTAAGTGTGTGTGTTTTGCTTACATTTACTAATTACGATTGGTCTATTTTTTTATGCACTAATCTCAAAAATAATTTTGGGACTGTAGTTTTTAGCTGCTATATGGGCAATCTAGATAGGGAATATAACTAACCGTCTCAATCTAGGGTAGCCATTGTGGAACAGAGAAACTCAATCATTGATAGCGCGGCTGGTAAAGAGATCTATCACAAAATTTACAACAATATTCAACAGGTAATGAAAGGACAGTCAACCGCCATTAGAAACTTGCTGGCTGCCTTTGCTAGTGGTGGTCATATTTTGTTAGAAGACTATCCTGGTACGGGAAAAACTACTTTAGCAAAAGCCCTGGCTTGTTCGATTGATGCCAAGTTTAAGCGAATTCAGTTTACCCCAGATTTATTACCTTCAGATATTATTGGCATTTCCATTTTTGACCAAAGCGATCGCTCTTTCCACTTTCATCAAGGGCCAATCTTTGCCAACATTGTTCTAGTAGATGAAATTAATCGCGCTTCCCCCCGCACCCAGTCAGCATTATTAGAAGCGATGGCGGAGTCACAAGTCAGTGTAGATGGTCAAATTAGAAAGTTAGAAGATTTATTTTTTGTAATTGCTACCCAAAATCCTGTAGGTTCACATGGTACTTATCCTTTACCCGAAGCGCAAATGGATCGTTTTACTCTCCAGTTTAGTTTGGGTTATGTTGCTCCTGAAGATGAAGTACAAATTTTATCCGCTCAAATAGGCAGTCATCCTCTGAAGAACATCAAACCCTGTATTTCTCTCCAAGAAGCAGTCATGCTTAAACAACAGGTAGAACAAATTAGGGTGAGTGATGTAATGAAACGCTATTTGGTTGATTTGGTTAACGCTACTCGTTCTGCCGAAGGGGTACAACTAGGAGGCAGTCCTAGAGGTTCTTTAGCACTAATGAAGGTGGCTCAAGCTTTAGCTTTGTTTGATGGTTATGAATTTGTCACCCCCGAACATATTCAAGAATTAGCAGTATCGGTAATTGCTCATCGTCTAGTGATGCAACCCCAGGCAAGGTTTTCAGGTCAAACTGCTGCAGGAGTGGTACAAGAGATTTTAAATCAAATTCCTGTGCCTGCTTAGGATTGCTTTTTGTTGCGATAAACAAATTGTGATTTAAAAACGCTTTAAAGAGTTAGCTTTTGGTTACAATACCCGATTAGTTGTACTTAGGGATAAATAAATTATGGGACGCGCAGACAAAGTTGTCTTAGCTTATTCTGGTGGGGTAGATACTACTGTATGTATTCCTTATCTTAAAGAGGAATGGGGAGTCAAAGAAGTAATTACTCTTGCTGCTGACTTGGGACAAGGGGATGAATTAGGACCAATCCAAGAAAAGGCTTTAAAATGTGGTGCGGTTGAATCTTTGGTGGAAGATGCCACCGAAAGTTTTGTACGCGATTATGCTTTTCCAGCGATCCAAGCCAATACCTTATACGAAAATCGCTATCCCCTATCTACGGCTTTGGCACGTCCTCTAATTGCCAAATTGCTAGTAGAAGCTGCCGAGAAATATGGTGCAGATGCGGTGGCCCATGGTTGTACGGGAAAAGGCAACGACCAAGTGCGCTTTGATGTGGGCATCATGGCATTAAACCCCAACCTCAAAGTATTAGCTCCTGCTAGAGAATGGGGTATGAGTCGAGAAGAAGCAATTTCCTACGGCGAGAAGTTTGGGTTAGAATTCCCAGTGAAGAAATCTTCTCCTTTTAGTATCGATCGCAATTTACTTGGTCGCAGTATTGAAGCTGGCCCCCTAGAAGATCCGATGACAGAGCCTCCTGAAGAGATTTTCGTCATGACTAAAGCGATCGCCGATACTCCCGAGCAACCAGAATATATTACTATCGGCTTTGAACAAGGTCTTCCCATCAGTATCAATGGTGAAAAACTTGCTCCAGTTGCCCTAATCTCGCAATTAAACGAAACTATAGGTAAACACGGCATCGGACGCATCGATATGCTCGAAAACCGCGTTGTGGGTATTAAATCGCGGGAAATTTACGAAGCGCCAGCTTTACTAGTTTTAATCCATGCTCACCGTGACCTAGAAAGTTTAACCTTGACAGGAGATATCACCCAATACAAGCGCGGTATCGAACAAACCTATGGCGAATTGATTTATCGTGGCTTATGGTATAGTCCCCTTAAAGAAGCCTTAGACGGGTTTATCCAAAAGACTCAGGAGAGAGTTACGGGAGAAGTTAGAGTTAAATTATTTAAAGGCAACGCTACTATTGTTGGTCGTCAGTCCGATAATTCGATCTATGCTCCTGATTTGGCTACCTACGGCGCAGAGGATGAATTTGACCACAAAGCAGCCGAAGGCTTTATTTATATCTGGGGTCTACCTACTAGGGTTTGGTCACAAAAAACTAAAGGACTATAAATTGCAGTCACAACAACAATATTAGTTTTAGTCTCCAAAAAATACATTTGCCAGGGCGTATCCGAGATATGCCCTTATTTTATAAGTCTAATGTGAATTAAAGAGGTCAATATAAATTCAAGATAATGTAACTTCAAAGTAATAAAAATTATTTGTTATGGCAATCAAGCAACATTAAGATTAAGTTTTAAACATCTTTTTGATAATCAACTATGATAATATCAATTTATTCTGTTTTAAATCGAACTATTGGGCGATCTTTGTTGCTGTTTAGCTTAATTTTGCTTTTTTTTGCTCTATTAGCAATGCCAGATGCTTTAGCCAACTCTGACGAGATTCAAACTCAAGTCAGTCTAGGCAATAATGCTGGCGAGTTAAAATTCTTTCCTAGTGAGCTAGAGTTTAAAACAGGAAAACAATATAAAATTCTCTTAGATAATCCTAGTCCAGTTAAGCATTACTTTACTGCCAAAGATTTTGCCGATGTCAGTTGGACAAAAAAAGTACAAGTGGGAAAAGTAGAAGTCAAAGGTGCAATTCACGAGCTAGAATTACAGCCAGGGGCAACTGCGGAATGGGTGCTCACACCAATGAAACCTGGAAAATACGAACTGCATTGTTCAATTAAAGGTCATGCCGCAGCAGGAATGGTCGGTGAAATTATTGTCGAAAATTAAAAAAAGTTTAAATGTCTCAGTGAATACAATCAGGTTCATTAACAATACATTCTGATTGTCTTTAGGACCTTGGACAGAGCGTTTAAAATGCTGAATTTACTTCAGCATACAGTCCCTCATGAATTGCAACTTGGCTGCGTGAGCAGCAGTCAAGCTACATAACAAAAAAGACACACAATCTTTATATAGTAAGAACATAAGCCATTGTAAAATTTTTGTAGTCAAAGTGTCAAAGTGCAATACTACTAACGGCAATTTGCCTAAAGTTAATCTTAATAGCATTTATCAACAGTAAAGTGCTTATTTTCAAGACTTAAAACCTATTTTAAGAGAAAGTATCCAAATTTAAGCTCATTAAACCTATGAATCCGAAAGTATCTATCATAATTCCTACTTACAATAGTGAAGATTATATTGCTCAGGCTTTAGAATCTGTCTTTAATCAGACTTATCGTAACTTTGAAATAATTTTA
>JASJDX010000417.1 GCA_030064975.1 Pleurocapsa sp. MO_192.B19 | reverse complement strand
GGCGCAAACTATGACCGCTACCACCGCAGACAATCCAGTTAGTATAAGAATCGGCATATCCCGTATCTTTAGTGTAGAGATGTTCCATACAGTGAGCGTGACCTGATAATACTATATCTACTATCGATCGCCCTTCAGGTAATGCACCTATCTCTCTAACAGCATCATCAAATACCTGACGCAAGCGATCTCGAATTGCTAAAGTCTGTCCCTGATTCCATTTGGTGGTTTCGGTAACGTAGGGGGGATGATGTAGGAAGATAATTCTGCCGCGTACAGATTCATCTTGCCAAGAAGCAACCAAACTATCTTTGAGCCATTCTAATTGTTTCCAATCGGTTGTTTCTGGTTGTTGGTTTAACTGTTTTTCAATATCTCGTTGGCTTTCTTCGATATGTTCTAATTTGGCGTAATAATCATCTATTTGTTCTGCATCATCGGGATGATTCGGATCTAGTTTATCGATCGCTGTTTGTATCTTTTGTTCTCGATCTTCTAATTTACTTTGACGGCGTAATAGTTTTTCCCTTTTAGTTTCCCCTTCTTCTGTATTTGGTATGGATAAAGGCTGATTAAAAGTATTAGAATCAAGGGCAAAAAAATCAATCCCCCCATAGCGAAAAGCATAGTAACGATTGGGTAAGCGGGTAAACTTTCCTGGCTGATAGTGCAAACAGCGTTGCGCAGCCATGCTGTTAGGCTTATCGCCTATATGTTTGGCAGTGTAGTGAGTATTTAAATGACGTTCTAAATTAGCTCTACCTCTAAGATTAATTAAATAATCTAGAAATGCCCGCGCATAAGCATCCCCACAGTCCGAACCATGCCAACCGACATCTAAATCTATTCTGCGCCGTAGCAAACGACGAGGTAACCAGGTCGCCTGTGCTAAGATGCCGTAAATTAGAGGTAAGTCGTAATAATCGTGATTGCCAGGAACAGGAAAAAAAGGTAGTTTAAAAGTCAGAGAGTCGTATTCAAGCCGTTTAGAGTTTTCTCCATTAACTAAAAATTCTCGATAAGGTTCGATAAAATTCTGCTGATAATATTCCCTAGAGCCTACTTGATACACTACATCCCCTGTATGTAGGATAAAACTACAATCTTGCTGATGTTGCAACATCATTTCAGCGATCTTGCGTTGAGGATGGTGTTTGAGGTGCGATCCACAGCCACTATCACCGATAACTAAGAAAGAAAAATTAGGATTGTCGGTATTGTCCTCATAAATTACTAATTTTGTTTGATTAATATTTTTTTCCCTAAATACTGACTCTTGCCAACGTACTCGACGTTTCATCTGGTCAATTTTGCTTGATATATCAGGATCAGATACAAATTTCATGGATTAATCTTAATTATCGAGTTGCAAACATTATCTAGTATTGATATTTAATTCTTATTGGAAGATTTTAAAACTTTCATAGGAATAACTTCGACTCGTAAATCGATTGGCTTCCCAATTTTCCCAGAGAGTAAGTTTCTAACCACGTCGATTTGCCCTTGAGAGATCGAGTCAACTGGTGCAGCTACTTCTATTCCTACCTGGAAATAACCTTTTTTCGGAATAACGCTAATTATTTTTAGATCAGCGTTAGCAAAAGTTTCTGTGTCGGAAACAATTAGCTTGGAGATTTGATTACTTATATTCTTTTTAAGAATTAATTCTCGCATCGATAAAGTCAAGGGTATACCCAAAAAAAACATGACCGCAGTAGACATTGCTAATCCCTTTTTCGCGCGATCGAGATTGCCATAGGATTGAAACAAAAATACTAAACTACCAAAAAAGATAATACAAATTAAGTTAGTTAAAAACAACAAAGATGCACCAAAAGCAATTTCTTGTTCTCCCAAAGCCATACCAATGCCAATTACACTCAGAGGCGGGACTAAAGCTACAGCGATCGCAACTCCTGGAATAGCATCCGCAATACTGCGACGAGTTTGGGTAAAAGCCCCTGCAAGCCCTGCTGCCATGGCAATCCCAAAGTCAATTAGTGTGGGGTTAGTGCGAGAAAGTATTTCAGAATCAACTGTTTCTAGACCAATCACCGAAGCTGTTAGCCAAGAAGCAAAAATAGTTAGAATTATACCCTTAAATAGAGTAAAACTAGAGCGACGCAACAGTTTACGATTCCCCATTGCGATCGAAAAAGCCATCCCAATAATTGGACCCATCAATGGTGCAATGATCATCGCCCCAATAATAATTGCCACACTGTTAGCCAGTAGCCCTAAAGTAGATATAATTGCTGACAACATCAGCATAAAATGAAAACTAAACGAGGGGACGGACAAACGCCACAAGCCACGATTAAGACTAGGGATGGGGGTTGCTTTTTCCTTGATCCAATGCCAATTTCCGTTGTCCTGATCCCAAAGCCGTTTAAGTTTTAGTTGGCGATTGATTTTCCTTAAAACGTATCTAAGATAAATTACATATCGAGGATTGGAAGCGAGTACAATTGTCATGACTAGTAATCAATAAATATCTAAATAAAATCGGGCATCAAACATCTATCGGATTTAACTGCATCATCTGCCAAGTGACATAAGTTCCTACTGGACTCCAGAGTAAATAAGGCACTAACAGCCAAAATGCTGTGCTGGATATAGGCAAAACTAGTACCGCTAAGATTACTCCCAGGAAAAAACCAGTCCCGCCAATAATCGTCCCGACTTTTAAGCTACGGGTTTTACACATCACCAGGGTATAGAGAGAAATCGCTGTCTCTACCAACAAGTAAAAACCCATTAACAACCAAGTAGATAAAGTACCTGGATTGGCTTCCCAGACGTTATAAGCTGACCATGTACCACAAATAAAGATTGTTGTCCAAATAATCGGAATTGCCCATTCAAAGGTTAACCAGTCAGGACGACGCAAGCGTTTAAACCAGCGAAAGTCCTTGCTAGAAATAAAGCGATTGAGGGTAAAAGGAATAGCAAGAGTAACAATACCAATTGCTAGCCAGGAAGGAATCATAATTATCAATCTTTTAGAAATACATAATTTAATATCAAGGGTTCGATCGTAAAAAGCTACAAAATTATAAACAGCACCTTATGATGCTGCATTTTACATCTCGATATCTTCTCTCCAAAGATAGAAATTTTAGTAGTCATAAACTTCCGCTTCAGGTTGAGAAATTATATCGCCCATGACTACGAATTTTCCTGTAATTTCTGGTTGTCCATAGCCAATAATTGCCGTACCCTCAGTATCAATATAAGCCGAAGCACTAAAACCCTCCATTTCTTTTACCCAAAAAAATAAGAAGACGTAGCCACAAATAACTACGTCTCATAATAAACAAATTGTCAGGAATCAATTAACCGACAACACCTAATGCACCAGCCGTTGCAGAAGCGATCGCAGATACTAAAGCAGTAAAGAATAACCACCAAGATGCAGTAGCAGCAGCTTTACGAGTTTCTTCCACTTGCCTTGCAGCTTGTTTTTTAGCATCTTCTAAACGCATGGCAGCTTCGATTTGAATGCGTTCGGCACGTTGTAAGGCGCGATCGCGTGTTCTTTCAACTTGGCTAATAATGCGGTTAGCATCGGCTTGGGAGATATCATCGCGAGAACTCATCACAGCCACTAGGGTATCGCGATCGACGCTAGAGAAGCGATCTTTCAGAGCATTAAAACCAGCTTGAGGATCGTCAAATAAGACATTAATATCTCGTTTGATGCCTTCATAAGCTAGTTCGGGACGATCTAAGCTGTCGAGATAGGCTTTGATTTTTGCCAAAATGCGATCGATTGCGGATTTAACTTTATCCTGCACCATTTGTAATTGCGCTAAGACATTATCTCTGACGGCTAAGATTTCATCTACCACACGGTTAACATCTGCTTCAGAAATATCATCTCTTTGGGTTAATAATGCAACTAAAGTATCGCGATCGAATTGAGATAGTCTTTCTTTAAGGCTTTCTGCACCTGCGCGGGGATCGTTAAGAAGTAATTGTACATCTCTTTTGATACCCGCAGGACTTAATTCTGCCTTATCGGTAGAACGAAGATAATCAGCGATCGCACTTTGGAAATCTTGAACTTTTTCTTGAGTCCGAATAGCAGCACGACGGGGTGCTTTGGCTATAGCGCGGAGGGTAGACTGTACGTCATTGATAACTCGATCTACGTCATCTTCGCTTAAGTCGCGGCGTTGTGCTAATAGCTGTACCAATGTATCGCGATCCATTGCTGCTAAACGCTGACGGATAGCTTTAGAACCGAGTTTCGGATCTTCTAATAGTAGGCTTAAATCTCGTTGGATACCTCTGGGGTTGAGTTCGGGTTTACCAGTACGACGAAGATAACTGGCGATCGCAGATGTAGCTTGGTCATATTGTTCTTGAGCTTTACCTGCTAGTTCCTGGGGTGCGTTGCTAACTCGCATCCATGTACCTTCGACAGAATCGATTACATCCTCAATTTGCCCTTCATTTAAATCCTGACGTTGGGCTAGTAGTTGAGTTAGAGTATCGCGATCGAAGTTAGATAATCTTGCTTTTAATGCTGAACTTCCCGCTTGAGGATTATGAAGCATTAATTCCAATTCTCGTTTGATACCATCGGGGTTAAGTTCTCCTTTGCCAGTATCTTTGAGATAGGATTGAACCTGTAGCCACTGTCTGTCGGCTACAGCTTGAGCTTTACCAAGATTTTTCTGTGAATCTTCTAAAACGCGATCGCGAGCTAGTTCTAATTCTCCTACAATAGCAGAGGCTTGAATTGCATCCATGTCACCGCGCAACTCTAGCATTCTTTCTAAAGTAGGACGATCTAAAACTGCCAAACGGTTGCTTAACTGTTCATAAGTAGCATCGAAGTCTTCGAGGATGGGTTTAAACTCAAGCTGAATTTTTTCAGGAGTTAGATTATCTTTGGGAGTAGTAGTTAAATATTGTTCTACCTCCACCATTAATTCAATACTTTTTTCTCGTGCTTGTGCTGCTTCTGCTGTGGCTAAAACTTCTAAACGAATAGCATCGAGAATATTGGCAGTGCTGCGAATCTGAGATTGAGATAATAATCCTTTTTGTTTGAGAATCTCGACAAAATCAGCACGATTTACTTGTCTGAGCTCGGTAGCTACAGTTTGAGGATCGGCAGCAGGATCGTAAATCAGATTGCGGAATTCGCGATCTAAATTAGATTGTTTGAGTTGCCAGGGATAGGCATTGAGGAGATAGTTTCGGATATCTTTGAGAACTGTAGTTTCAGGAGTTTCCTTTAATCCCACCTGAGATGCTACTTTATCAGTTTGTTCGCCGATATGTCCCTGTAGCTTTTGCAGTTGATTAACAATCTTATCGACATCAATATCTGTTAGGTCAGTACGTCCCATTACCATACCAACTAAGCTATTCATGCCCACGCTAGCTACTTGAGTTAAGGGATTAGTAGATTGAGAACGACGGTTTTTTGCTATCTCATCTACTAGAGAATCTAACTTACTCCCAAAATCTGTCCCTGTGAGCTGTTCTTTGGTAGCTGTTTTGATGTAGTTAGTAAATTCGCTAACGGGATTACCAGAAGGAGTTAACTTGCTAGTAGTTTTATTCCAAACTGATTCTAATTTAGTCGCAATACGATCTGCATCTTTTTTTGATAAGTCAGAGCGATCGCTAATTAGCTGTACGAAAGTATTGCGATCGACATTACGAATACTGTCGCTATCAACAATCTCTTGTAGATTCTCATCATCTAATAACTGCTCAAAATCCCTCGCCATCTGATTGACATCTATCCCTGCGGGTTTAACAGACTGTAAAAACTCTTCTACATTCTCGCGCATCGATACAGGATCGATCGCCATACCCAATTCTCTACGTACCGCAGCCGCAGCAGCCTCAGCGGTATTAACTACTTGTTTGCTAGCTGCACTAGCACCTAAAGCAGCAGTGGCAGTACCCAAAATTGCCTGCATTCCAGAGGTAGCAGTATTAGCCACCGAACCCAGAAGCGAGCCAATTGCTCTGGAGCTAAATAACATCATTAAAGCAAAGAAAGTAGCCCAGATAACTAAGCCCACAATTGCACCCGAAAGCGGCGCGACAAATAAGCCTAATTTGACAGCTAACAGACTGGCAATAAATAAAGCTAAGGTAACACTAATCAGCGTACCCAAACCTACTGCCACGCCTACTTTTTTAATAGTACTGCCCAATCCTCCTGAACTATCGTCATAGCTTGACGAAGAAGCGGAATCAGAACTACTGCCAGCCAAAGAAATTCCAGGTGTAAATTATCCGTTGATGAGAGGGAAGAATTGGTTCGCGGAAAGCTTACGCGAACTGCTTGAGACTAAAACTCCTTAAAAGAGTA
>JASJDX010000416.1 GCA_030064975.1 Pleurocapsa sp. MO_192.B19 | reverse complement strand
ATTACTCATTACTCATTACTCATTACTTATTACTTGACGACTTGCTCGAATCAGTTCTGGTTCATATTCAGCAAATATTGCTGACCAATCATAGTTGGCTTCGACTAATTGGCGACCATTAATTTGTAATTTGTGCCATAACTCTTGATTATTAATAAGTTCTGCTACTGCCTGAGCAAAATTTTTCGGTTTATCTCTAATTAATAAATGTTCTTGGTCTACTATATTTAAACCTTCGCAACCAAGACTAGTCGAAATAACAGGTAAACCCATTGCCATAGAGTGCATAATTTTAATTCTCGTACCGCTGCCTGAACGTAAAGGAACAACGCTTAAACTACATTCTGTGGCAATTTTACTCATATCTTCTGGGTTAGCAATAACCTCTATTTGCGAATTTTGAGTAGCTAACTCTTGAATTAATTTTGGTGGTTCGCGACCAGCAATACAAAAAGAAATGTTTGGGTCTTGTTGCAAAATCCCAGGAAATATATCCTCAACAAAATATAAAACTCCATCAATATTCGGGTAGTAGCTCATCGTCCCCATGAATAATATTTTGTTACTATTAGGATTGGCTACAGGTTGAATATTTTGAACATCAATACCGTTTTTGACGACGATAGTTTTACCTATTTGGCAACGACTATTTAATTCTTGTTTATTTTCTTCGCTGACTACTGTTCTGAGGGGAAACTTAGGCCATGTCCAATTTTCGTATTGCTGCAATAATGCTGATTCTTGCTCGGAATCGAGAAAGGCTTTAGCAGCATCTAGTTCCGTAGCCAGGCTAGGAATTAAATTCGCTTCATCTGCCGCCGCACAAAGACTAAGCAGTCTAGATTCAATATTATGCTCATTTAGCACGGTAAAGCGATCGCAAAATAAGTCATGATAAGTTGACGCAACAATAAAGTCAAAAGAAACTACATCAAATTCTACCTGGCTGAGTTGTTGGAGTATTTTCCACATATTCCAGGTTTTAAAATTATATAGCTGTCGCTGGCGATCGCTCTGGTAAGGTTCGAGGGGCGTACCCAACTTAACCATAAATGCCCGATCGCAATATTGGGCTAACTGAGATTCAATCTGATAGTCAGCCTCATCAAAAATAAAAGACACCACTGTTAAATGATGACGACTACCAAAATACTTAATTTGCTCAAACATCCGAATCGCTGCACCGCCTTTTTGAGGAGGATAGGGCGGATAAGGAAAAATCATCAGCATTTTTAAAGCATCATCTTGGGCTGGCTCATCCATTAACTGCTGACAGTAAGCGGTTAACTCCCGCCAACGCCGTTGCAACTCTAAAGTAGAACTTAATTTGGCTTTAAATGGCTCATAGTCTGGCTTTAAGCGAATTGCCTGACGATATATAGCGATCGCTTCGGCTAAATCATATTTCTTGACCAAGGTATCCGCTAGCCGTTCATGATACCAGCAATTATCAGGCTCTAGGGCGATCGCTTTGCGCAACCAGATCGCCGCTTGTTCTAAATCATTTTCCAACATCAGTTTTTGACCTAGTTGGGCGTATGCTGCACCATAAAGAGCAGTTTCCTGGGTTTCTGGTAGATGTTTAGATAAAGCCTGATATTCTGTCGCCTTAGCAGAATAATTATCAAACACCTTAGAAATCCGTAGACTTAAAATAAGTTGTTGCCACTCTGGTAGCTTACTTAGAGCATAAGCATCAAAAGGACGAGCGTTTAACTTAGCACTATTGCCAAAGCTATTAAGCCACTGGGCAATGGTTTCTGGCCAACTGTAGGGAGTATATTTTAAAGATTTTTTAAGATAGACGATCATCTCAGTCATACAACCCGCCTGATACAGCACACAGGCAATCCAAACTAAGAAATCGTATCTTGACTGACGTTCTAGACGACGCATCGATTCGGGAATATCGGAGCGAGCAAAAAAGCAATCCTGCATTAATTCAGCGTTAGCCACCTGCTTAATTGGATTACGCCAACTAGCACTACTTTCATGTTGGCGATAATATACTGTAACTGCTCGCAGCCAAGTACTTTGGCATCCTTGAGCCACCATCCGTAGAACAAGATCGACATCTTCACTAGCAAAAAAGCGGCGATCGAACCCTTCAACTTTTAACAACCAATCTCGACGAAACATCATCGCTGAAGGCAATACAGGCTTATGTAGCAACCAAATTTCAGGCGTTAAATCGGGTATTTTATGCCAACGCTTGATATCAACTACTTCTTCTCCTTCTTCTGTGATGATGCGAAAACCACTATTGACAATGCCGATTTCTGGTTGGGTTTCTAAGATCTGTACCTGTTGTTCTAGCTTCTGAGGCATAAAAATATCATCGGCATCCAAAAAAGCGATTAATTCACCCCTGGCTAAATAAATACCCCGATTTCTAGTAGCCGAAACCCCTTGATTTTCTTGTTCAAAATAGCGAACTCGATCTAAATAAGGTTCAATTATCTCGCGGGTATTATCTGTAGACCCATCATTGACCACGATAATTTCATAATTAGTATAAGTCTGTTCTAAGATTGAGGCGATCGCTTCTGGCAGATATTTAGCACTATTATAAGCAGGAATTATCACGCTGACTTTGGGTTGTTGCGTTGCCAAAGTCTCGATCATTAATTCTTGCCAGCCAGGAGTTTGACTTAACTTGTAGGTATCTAGCTGTACATTTTGCTCACTACAATAATCTTGAAAAGATTCAATCCAATTGAGACTAATTTCTGCTGCCGATTGGGTAGTATAGTTTAGAGATTTACGTAGATAATCACTCATCTTTAGTTCGTATCTACTTTGATATAGATGCCAAGCTGACCAAACTAAGTTACAGTAATTAACTTTATTTTCTTGTTGCTTAATTTCTACTGGTAAATCTGCCTTACCAAAAAAGCGTTTGTGTAATAGTTCTAGTGATTTCACTCTCCTTAAGGTGTTGCGACTTAAAGAATTAGTGTTGATCTGTCGATACATTGTACCGATGTGTTGACACCATGTCGCCTTACAGCCTTGGACAATTAATTCCAAAAAACATTCTACATCTTCTACGGGAATAGTCTCCCTGGGAAAACCACCAACCTTTTGTAACCATTCACGACGAATCATAGTCGCACTAGGAAGCACGGGTTTCCAATAGAGCCAGGTATTTAAATCTAGCTGGGGTAAGTTATGCCACAATTCAACATCAGCAGTAATTTCTCCCTGTTCATCCGTTAGATGCCAACCACTTACTACCATGCCAATGTGGGGTTGAGATGCCAATACAGCTACCTGTTGTTGCAATTTATCGGGAAGAAACAAATCGTCTGCATCTAAAAAAGCGATTAGTTCTCCTTTGGCGATTTCTACACCTTTATTTCTGGCTGCGGCAACTCCTTGGTTATCTTGATATACATAGTTAATTTGTTGGCGATAGGGTTCAAGTGCTTCTTGGGTATCATCTGTTGAACCATCATCGAGCACAATTACTTCATAGTTGGTGTATGTCTGCTTAAATACACTGTCTAAAGCTTGAAGAAGAAACTTAGCACTATTGTAGGAAGGAATAATAACACTAACTAAAGGTAATAGAGATGAATTCATAATCGACATTGGACTATTTCAGCAAAACCTTATTATTTCGATACTGAGATCTAAATAATAAGGCTTTAAAATTCTGAGCTTTTATTATTTTTTTATAAGTTTTCTTTACAAGAGCAATTGCTGATTAATTTATTAGGGGAACGAGATCGCGATCTTATTTTGTTTGGGTGTAGCAAGTTATTATCTCAGTTATTATCTCTTTTTTTGAGTGTTTATCCATAAACAATTGTGCTATAAAAATTGTATTGTTAATGGCTACTTTTAATGGCTACTTCGGGAAAGAAAAATCTATGATAATCAGCTATATAAATCTAAATATATAGCCTGAAGATAGTTTAAATATTTTCATATATCTAAAAGTATCTAATACTAAAGTCATTATTTTTAATAAAATGACCAAATAAACAATACAACTTATGACAGAAGTTGATCTTGTTTATTTCCCATAATATACTTAATGTATTGAAAAACAAATACAATATTGATTGCCCTGGATGGGAGTTGTACCGTTGTGACCCATAGTTGAGAACTGAAGGAGAGCGATCGCCAGGTTCTTGAACAGTCAGAGTAAAAGTTTCGGTGTGGAGTTTTTATCGCTTCCTCCACTTAATTATTATCGAGGGAAGGCGCAATCCTTCATCAAAACGGTCTGAGGTAATAGACGAAAGTTAACTCATACGCAATCAAAAACAAAACAAAAACAAATATTACCCTGGATGGGAGTTGTACCGTTGTGACTCATAGTTGAGAACCGAGGGTAAGCGATCGCCAGGTTTTTAAATAGTCAGAGTAAAAGTTTCGGTGTAGAGTTTTATCCCTTCCTCCACTTAATTGTTACCGAGGGAAGGCGCAATTCTCCATCAAAACGGTCTGAGGTAACAGACCATGCTCAATTACTTAATTCTTATTAAAGAATATCTTAATTTTATCTTCTAATCTTTTTTAACAAGTAGGTTAGAGGATTTTTTTTTGAGAACTTACCCTGATTGCCCGACACATTTGAGTAAAGTCCTTCTTTCTTTCTTCAATTAACTGATGTAGCTCAATTTAAGATGTGTTAGCCCAGGGGCGACGCATCTAAATTTCAGAAGCTAAACAGAGAAAGGGTTTAAGGAAATTAAAAATCTCAAATAAGACTTGATATTTGCATCAAAATATCATCAATAGTCAAGATAGCTTACTTTTCTACAAACCAAGTAAAAATAAGGTATGAGAAAAAAGAAGAGTGGTGTTCTTCTTTTTCAAATATTTCAATTTCATCAAATCTAGCTCAAAACCAAATTTTTATTGTTTTAAAAGTTTGAGTAAATAACTATTATCCCAACCAGCACATTTTCGTTTTCCTTTAATACTGGCTTTGATATTTTTATCCTGCTTTATTATATTGAGAGCTATATGTCTAATTACTGCTAAGTTTTCAGGAGCATTATCTTTTCTGATGCGAGAATTATCTTCATTAAAATCTACATCCAATACCCAATGTAATTGATTTTCTATGCTCCAGTGTCCTCGAATATACTTAGCTAATTGTTCCGCGCCCTGAGATAAACTGGTAATGAAATATCTACTTTCTTGTTGGATTTTACCATTTTTTAATTGACGAGAATATTCAACTCGAATAGCTGAATTAAAATTCGACCATTTCTTACTTGAATCTACTAGTTCTCGGATGTCATTTAAAACATGATAATATCTCTGTTCAGTGCGACCATGAGCTGATTCACATACAGTATAGTTACTAGACAAATGTTCATTTTTATGGTCAGATAAAGCTAGATTAAATAACTCATCTACTCGCTTATATAATCCAGTTTGGTTTTTCTTAAGGGTAATTAAATAATCAGCTTTTTGATTGGCTATTTGACTGACAATTTTAGTCTGACAGCCTATGGCATCTATAGTAACAATTGCTCCAGATAGTTCTAAAACTTTTAATAGTTCAGGGATAGCGGTAATTTCATTTGATTTTTTAGATACCTTTGTTTGCGCTAATACTAAGCCACTTTCTCTCGCCAAAGCGCTAACCATTACTATGGCTTTTTGTTCAGAATTATTATCATATGAGTGGCGTAGAGTTTTGCCATCTATAGCAATTTGTTCTCCTGGTAAAAAATTACTTATCGATTTGATCCAATCTGAAAAACACTTTTCTAATTCTTGGGGATTTAGACGAGCAAAAACTCGATTAAATGTATCGTGAGATGGGATTCCATTTGGCAAAGCTAAAAAGGATTTCAACCAATCATATTTACAGTGACCAAAATATTCTATATCATCCCAGCTTTCTGCTCCGCTTATCACTGCACAGATAGTAATGGTAATAATATCAATTAACTGATGTAATTTGGTTCTATCTAATCTTGGGTCTTTTATCTGACAAAAGTGTTCTTCTATTGTGGTTTTAGGTTTTAGTTTCACTACCAAACTCAACCAAAGTTACAAGATGGTTCGAGTTATCATACCACCAATTATGAGTGCTGATTCTATTTTAAATTAATGATTATTTTAACTAAAATGAGTAGGGATTTCCGAAGCTCATGTCATTATTTTGAGCTTTGTGATGCTACGCTGTTTCTTTCTTGACTTTTCTTCTTTTTTGATTGATTCTTTATAATCGCTCAATTTAAGATGCGTTGCCCCTGGCATCCTGATACTATCAATCCTATGGCACGCTTTAAGAATTATTAGAGCTAATGATTGGTGGTCTGAATTTTGGAATAAATACAAATCACCAGCTCATCTAAACATAGTAAATACTGACCTAGAGCCAAAATT
>JASJDX010000415.1 GCA_030064975.1 Pleurocapsa sp. MO_192.B19 | reverse complement strand
GTTTTATTAGTTCAAATCGACGAGAGATCGATTATAGAGGCAGGTATTAGCGATCCTCATCCGATGGATCGCAGTTATCTGGCGAAGATTGTCGATCGCCTTACTAGTCTGGAGGCTCAAGTTATTGGTATTGACTATTTATTCGATCGTCAACAACCAGCCAAAGATCATCTTTTGGCTCGAGCGGTGCGGAATGCGATCGCAGAAAATGATACTTGGTTTATCTTTGCAGGGATAAAAAATAAAGCGGGAACAGAAATAGGAGTAAGTACGAAAACTGGTATTGCCGATCCTCATTGGAGTCTACAGGGCTATACTAATGCTCTACCGCAATATATCAAACTACCAGAATCGACAAATTGCGTTTCCACTTGTCCTTTTACTTATTTACTGGCGATCGCTTCTGGGTTACACCGAGAATCTCTAGCATCCAGTCTTCCGCAACCAAAACTAAATAGCCAAGAGGATTTTCGCACTCAAGTAATTGATTATCTCAACCAAATACAAACAGATAATAATAAACTCCTCTTTCTTCAACGAGCATCACCTCATCCCTTCGCTAAATTCGCCCAAAGTTGGAATCGGGTTTGGTTGCGCCCCATTATTGACTTTTCTATACCTCCAGATGTGGTTTACGATCGCCTTCCTGCTTGGGAATTACTTGCAGAGTCTGAAGAACTAGCTAACCATACTTTTGAGCGACAAATTATTATCATCGCTCCTGGTGGATATCCTCAAGCGGGAATAACTCCTGGTGCAGATAACTTCCCCGTCCCTTTAGCCGTTGCTTACTGGCGAGAAAGATTTGATTTAGCTTCTGGGAGTTCCCATAATTTTACAGGTTCTGAAGCCAACGCCTATATGATTCACCATTTACTAACCCAAAGATTAGTTATTCCCATTCCCGCTCTTTGGGCGATCGCTGTAGCAGCTTTTTTAGGCAAAGGATTCATTCTAATGTTCCGGAAACAGTATCATCAACGACAACAATGGGCTATAGGTTTAACTGGAGTGACGGCAATCTCTGGCTTAGGCTTAGTAGGATTGCAACTATATCTTTCTGCTGGAATCTTACTACCTTGGTTATTACCCTCGGCAACCTTTTTACTTTATGTTTGGTTTTCTTTAAGGAGCAAGTATCGTGAATAATTTAAATTTGATATTAATCTTATTGAACTTATTGACAAAAAACCGTACTAAATTTGTCTCTGTTTTGCTATTGAATGCTCTAATAGCTACCTGTTATTTATACTTACCTGTTACTAGAGCGATCGCCCAAGAAAATTCTAAATCTTTAATAGAGAATCAGGAAGAAGAGCGGTATATCAAAGCCAAGCCAGAAATCAGAAGACAGGAAACAAGTTCCATTTTTGAAACACTATGGAAATTATTAAGAGCCAAAAGAGAACAAGAGCCTGCTTTAAGTTCTCGCAGCAGCATTTGTGAGATTACTCCTGGGTTAGTGGGAGAAACTAATCTTATTTACAGCGATCGCCCCTTATTTCTCTGGCAGGGAACAGCACCCCAGGTAGAAATATACCTTTACACTCCTTTTAGTCTCGAAATAGAACAAGAAGTATTATGGAGTCAGACCGTAGCTAGCAACTCTGAGAGTATTCTCTATACTGGTGAGCCACTACAGCCAGGTCAGATTTATGATTGGGAAATAGTAGTTGATTCGGCAACTAATCGGCGACGGATTTCTTTTCAAGTCATGGAAGCAGAACAGCGCAGACGCATTACTAGTGAATTAGCACAACTAGAAACCGAACTAACTATCTCTGGGGCAAATACGGAAGAGATTACTTTGGCCCAAGCTAATTACTTTGCCGAACGTGATTTATGGTCAGATGCACTACAGAAAATCTATTCGATAGAAAGTCCTTCTGCTGATTTGATTAGCCAAATAGAAGATATCAAACAATATCTTTGCCAATCAACTAACTTTGACATAACTGATAATTCGCTAAATTAGAAAATAGTTGCATAATTCATTTTAAAATTGCTAATTGCTACTTGTTACTTCCGAGCTGATAACCTATATGTCTTAACCTAACTTGGTACGGCTATATATTCATCTTCATTGCTCATTTTTTGCATACCCTTTCTTCTCTTGGAAATATGTAGCTTCAGAACGAAAAAACATATAAAAAAATATACAAGAGAATTAACAAGATGAATTTAGCAATTAAAATTAGCGAACAAACAATAACAGCTTGGGATATTATTCCTCGCTTACAGCGTTATCAAATGCTACCCCAACTAATCCAAGAAAGTATCATCGATGAGGCGATCGCATCTATAGAATGTACTCCTGAAGAAACAGCATTAGCTTGTCAGCAATTTTATCAACAACACCAGCTAACTACTGAAGCTATTCGACAAGCTTGGATAGAACGTCACGGTATGGAACAAGAGGAGCTTCAAGAAATAGCTACTCGCAGACTTAAAATTGAAAAGTTTAAACGCCAACAATGGGAACATACCTTAAATGCTTATTTTAGGCAGCGCAAAACACAATTAGATAAAGTCATTTTTTCGATTATTCGAGTCCCAGAAATGGGTTTAGCCCAAGAAATCTATTTTCGGATTCAGGAAGGACAATCTTTTGCCGAATTAGCTAAAGAATTTTCTCAAGGACAAGAAGCCGAAACAGGTGGAATTGTATCTCCTATAGAATTGGGTAATTTACCCCCTGCATTTGCCAAACTGTTTATTTCTCATCATCCAGGTGAATTACTACCTCCGTTTCCTATGGGAGATAGCGTGGTAGTTATGCGGATCGAAAACCTCAGCTACGCTAAACTTGATGCTCCTACTCGTCAACGTCTCTTAGATGAACTATTTCAAAACTGGTTGCGATCGCAGCTACAGCAACAAGGATATCAAATAAACAATCTCAGTATCAGCTAAATATTCTTCGCTAATTTAGATTAACCACCCTCGGAACTCTTCTCTTAAGAGAGGAGTTTTTTTCTGCTGATTTTTTACTTTAAATTTTGCATACCCCTTCACTGCTCAGAAATAAGTATCTATAGAAAAAATTCATCTAATAGATAAATTAGGAGATAAAATTCATGTTTGATACTAACAATAATGAAAACAACACATTTGAACCCAATAACAATTTACTTGAAGCTAATGTTGATCTTAGTAACAATGCTTATAGTTTAGATGTAACTCAAAATAAAACCGATGCAGTTGGTTATTTCTCAGGAACTTTAGGAGCAGATAATTTTGTTATCGATTCTCAATATAAACTTAATGTAATTTCTGGTAATGGCAATATCGATTATGGTTTGGCTAAATATGACACATTGGAATTCTCTAATATTTCCGTCGATCAGGTAGAAGAAGTTAACTTAGCTAATACTGATAAAGGAGGAATAGTTTTTGAAACTAAAAATGGCGATCGCGTTTTTGATTACATTGCTTTAGATGATGGCACAAAAGTTTTATTTGAAAGCATCGATCGTCTTGTTTTTAAAGATGACTTTTTCAACTTAAATTTTAATCCTGACGATACTTACTTTCACGATCAATGGAATTTACACATGATCGGTGTACAAAATGCTTGGAGACTAACTACAGGTTCAGATGACGTACTAATTGGAGTTCAAGATAGTGGCTTGGGAATTGATGCTGACGGTAAATATCACTCAGATCTGCGTGATACTTTGCATTATGACAACGGCAATGGCGTGTTTAGTAACTTAAAAGATGAATTTTTCAAAGAAGCGGGAATAGATTCTTCTCCTCAAACCATTTCTCACGGAACTTCAGTTCAGGGAATTATTGCTGCTGATACCAACAACGGCACGGGAATAGCTGGAATTAACTGGAATTCTGATGTTTACCACATTGACAATGACGTGGATAATAATCCTGGCGATTTATCCTCAGTAGAAGCAACTCAACAGATGATTGACCAAGCTAATAGTCAAGGACAAAACTTAATTATCAATATGAGTTGGGGTGCTCAGACTTTTGGTAATCTCCATCCTAATCATTCAGACTTTGAAAAATTAGTCGCTGATAATCCCAACACCATGTTCGTAATTGCGGCTGGCAACTTCGGTCATCTAGGAAAAGAAGGAATAGATTCTCCAGCGGTACTTGCTAAAACATACGATAACGTAATTGCCGTGGGAGCTTCTTGGGGAAATAAAGATGCCACAGGAGCAGCTCAAACACCAGGAACACGGATTGAATATGAAGATGTATGGGGTTCTGCCTATGGAGAAGGTTTAACTTTGATGGCGCCTTCAGAAGTTTTAGCTACTAATGCTACAAGAAAGGGTGGTTTTGACTATAGCTTCAAGTTTGGTGGTACTTCCGCAGCAACACCGCATGTAACGGGAGTAGCTTCTTTGGTGTGGAGTGCTAATCCCAATTTAACCGCTGCTGAAGTTAAGGAGATTCTGTCTGAAACTGCTTACGACTTGGGTAAAGAAGGTTATGACTTAGAATATGGTCATGGTTTGGTTAATGCAGATGCGGCGGTTAGAAGAGCGATCGCTTTAGGACGTGATGATAATTCTAGCGCGATCGCTAAAACTAACACTAATAACCATCAAGCTCAAACTAGTTTTAGTTTTTCTGATAACGATCAAATTATATGGCAAGCAGCTTCTAGCGCGCTCGCTAAAACTAACATTAATCATCATCAAGCTCAAACTAGTTTCAGTTTTTCTGATAACGATCGAATTACATGGCAAGCAGCTTCTAGTAAGAGCGATCGCTCTTTAGACACTACTGATAACCAGGTTGATACTGATGACAAGGAAATTACCGAAAAAGTTGAACTTGAATTACCTACCAGTCTCTTTAATTATGAAGCTGCTGGGATGAAAGACATAATCGAACTCAGCGGACGTGTTTTGCAAGATGAAATGATTTCTAGTCCTCTTTATGCTGAATCCCTTGCTGCCTAATTGCTGCCAGATAAGTTAGGGAAACTATACTAGAGGCTTATAGCCGCTTGATAGATATTAGTTCTGTCAAGCGGTTTGTTATTTGCTTTTTTTCTGCATACCAACATTTCATCGACAACCACGATCGATTAAAAGAAATTATTAATTCAATCAATCAAAAGACTTTATAGTTTTGATATAACTATTTGTGAGTTGATAGTCATGCTACGGGCTTTAACTTCTTTCTTCTGCACCACATTACCCTTAGCTACTCTAGGTTGCCTAATTTCCTTAACTGCTAAAGCACAGATAGCAGCAGACGGAACGACATTGACAACGGTTAATCAAAATGGAAATAATTTTACCATCGAGCAGGGCGATCGCCTTGGTGATAATCTATTTCATAGTTTCAATGAGTTTTCTGTCCCTACATTGGGTTCGGCATCGTTTAATAATCCTACCGATATTGTCAATATCTTCAGTCGCATAACAGGCAATAACATCTCCGATATCGATGGTTTAATTAGTGCCAACGGGGCGGCTAATCTATTTCTCATCAATCCCAACGGCATCATCTTCGGCGAGAATGCCAGTTTAAATTTTGGTGGTTCGTTTTTTGCCAGTACCGCCGATAGTTTGTTATTTGAAGACAATATCGAGTTTAGTGCCACCAATCCCACCGCACCACCATTATTAACCATAAATATGCCGATGGGATTAAATTTTGGCAATAATCCAGGAGAAATTGTCAATCGCTCAGTTGTAAAGAATAGCGCGGGTGATAGCGTTGGTTTAGAAGTTGCACCAGGGAAAAATCTTACTTTAGTCGGAGGAGATATTAACTTTGAAACTGGAAACACAACTGCTAGAGGCGGAAATATTCAATTAGGTGGTTTATCCGCAGCAGGAATAGTTGGCATTAATGAAGATGGTAGTTTAAACTTCGCTGAAGATTTAGCTCAAGCCGATATAACCTTGAGTAATGCTGCCGATGTAGATGTTTTTGGTACAGGTGACGGCAGTATTACCATCAATGCTCGCAATCTCAATCTAGAAGCAGGAAACTTAGGTAGAAGCTTTATCAGGGGGGGAATAACCGCAGATTCGACTTCTGCTGCTGCTCAAGCTGGAGATATTACCATCAATGCTACTGACAATGTCTCTGTTGATAACAGTTTGATTGTCAATCAAGTATTGTCTGAAGCAGAGGGCAATTCGGGAGATGTGAACATTAGCACAGATTCTTTGACCCTGACTAATGGCGCTGTTATTGGTGCTGTGACAGATGGACGGGGGAACGCTGGTGCGATTGTCATTAATGCCACTGATACTATGGCATTAGATGGCACAAATCCCCAAGGAGATCGCATTAGCAGAATTGCAAGTCAAGTTAACCCTACAGGAATAGGGGATGCTAAGGGGATCGAAATTAATACCGCTAATTTATTTCT
>JASJDX010000414.1 GCA_030064975.1 Pleurocapsa sp. MO_192.B19 | reverse complement strand
ATTGATTATAACCCACTTCACAGGTGGCGAATTCAGGACTTAACTCTCCCCATTGGGTTTGATTATTAACCCCTCCATAGCTCCAATGAACTGCTTTATCTTCACTACCTTGGGCATTAGGTGTTGTAGTTAATACTAAAGTTACTATGCTTACGACAGCAATTTTTACTGCCAAGCAACAATGTTTAGAGAGAGATTGAAGATTCTTCATTTCTTCATTTGATTTGCTCCTAAAAATATAGTTTTGAAGAGTTTTGATCTAAAATTTCAATTATTAGTATTGCGCGAGTAGTTTATGGTCAGTACCAGGGGAAAAAGTCAGGCATTTTTTCAGGTATAGACATTACATTTAAAGTATCTAAGTTTCGCGAAATGGGGATACATCTGCCAAAAATTCTTACAAATAGAAAGAGATCAAAGTGGTCTTGTTTCCTCGATCGCTTCGCTATTTGAGAAATCATCATCAAAATCAAAAACTAGATTTAGAGTCTTGGTACATTCTGCGATGATAAGCCGATCCACTAAACAAGTCATTTAAACACCTGAAAAAATACCTGACTTTTTCCTATTTTACTTTTCCAAAACTAACTGCATAATAGTCATGAATAAACTTACAAGATTTTGATAAAAGAGGTATACGAGGAGAGGTCGAACAAAATGAAAATTAGATGGAAAACATTATTAATTAAAACTTCAATCTGGTTAGCAACCGAAATTTTACTTAGTTTTATTGGTATGGATAATCTTGCCGACTATAGCGAATTTGTTTTTGAGCAAAATGCGCTCGTTCATCTTAGCTAGTGCATTGCAAACACCCGATCACTTATGGCAAATTTTGGCATTTTTTGGTTGTGTAGGATAACCATTAAGATCGGTTTTATCAATCTCTTTTTCTGCTTCTTTCTGGACGAACCAACCTTGGCTCCTATCTACTGCCTGTGATCCCGAAAACAAAGCAGGTTCAACCAAAGTAGTAATATTAATATTGCCACCTATTCCTTGTGCAGCATGGGCAATAATATCGTTGTTTTGATTAGGAAAAGCAATAAGCTTAGACGCATTTAAATTGGATCGAGTACATCGAATTTTTAGTTGTTTCAGCCGATTTTATCGTCAGGTTAAGTGCGAAATAGCTTAACTCTCTTCTGTCAGAGTTGGTCAAAACCTTGATTTCTCGTTAGCTGAAATAACGGAAATTCGTCAAATTTTCCTAGAGTGACAAAAGAGAGTTAAACAGACAGTTGGGGCGGTTACGAACTAGAATTATAAATCTAATATTGCTAAATCAAGCTATCGATAGAGCATTGCCTTGATTAATCCTTTTTTTGTCTACCAGAAGTCACTACTAACCATATTCCCAATGTCGTACCAGCAATTAACAATCCTTGACTCCAAAACAAAATAACCGTTAAGGGAAGCATTTGAGAATCTTGAGTAGAGACATTGAGTAAAAGTACTCCAGCGATCGCCGAGCCAACGGCGACGACTGCCAGAGTAAGACGATCGATTCCCCTGCGCCAAGACTGAAGCCATTCCCGTTCGCTGCGCCAACCCACATTTACGCCTAATTCAGAGCGTTCCAAGCGATCTACCAAAATTTCCAAACGTTGGGGAAACTGGGTCAGTAGGCGCGAAAGATAGAGAGTAGATTGAGCCGTTTCCTGAAATAGCTGCTGTCCTACAATTCTTTGGCGAATTGCCTGCTCAACAATGGGACGAGCTACTTCAATAAAGGGAAATAAAGGATCTAAACTGCGGGCAATACCTTCGACATTGGCAACAGTCTTAACAAACAAACCAATCGTACCTGGCATTTGGATGTTATTTTCTCTGGGAATACGCAAGGCTTCGTTGAGCAGTTCGGCTAAGTTGATTTCTTCAATCGGTCGGGTATAAAATCGACGCAGCAGGCGATCGAAGGAAGATTCAATAGCACGCAAATCTACATCGAGTTTACTAAACCCCAATTCCCTAATTGCTTGAGCCACTCTTCTGGGATGCTCGTAAACGATCGCCACTAACAAATCTGTCAGAATAGTCTGAGTGCGAGGATCGAGGACGGCAACCATTCCACAATCTAGTAAAGCCAAACGTTCTTGTTTTTCATCTCCTACATATAAAAAGTTACCAGGATGGGGATCGGCATGAAACATCCGATCCAAGTAAATTTGTTTCATAATTACCTGAGTAGCCAAAGCTGCCAGCTTTTTTTTTCTGGCTTCAGGTAGATCGACTCGATCGAGCTTAATTCCCTCAATCCACTCCAGAGTAAGGACTACCTCAGTGGTCAAATCTTGATATACTTGAGGTACGATTACCTGACCTTCTTCCCAGAAAGAGCTGGAGGTTAAATTATCACTTAATTGCTCGGTATTGCGGGCTTCACGACGGAAATCTAGCTCTCCTAGTAGACTTACTTTAAATTCTTCTACCAGACTCTGTAAATCGTAGGCTTGCCCAATTTTATCTCTACTAAACCATTTGGCGAAAGCTGCTAAAACCTCTAAATCTCGCTCAATGATTTGACTAATTCCTGGACGTTGAATTTTGATGGCTACCACTTTTCCGTCTAGTAATTTGCCCCGATGCACTTGAGCCAAAGAGCCAGCAGCGATCGCTTCTGGTTGGATTTCGGCAAATAATTCCCACTGGGGTTTTGTCCAGGCAGTTTTGAGAATGGTTTCTACTTTGCTCCAGGGTAAAGCAGGAACTTTATTTTGCAGCGTCTCTAAGACACTGATGTATTCTGGATTGAGCAAATCGGGACGGGTACTAAGCAGTTGTCCTAGCTTGATAAAAGTAGGACCAAGCTCAATTAGAATTTGCCTTAACACTTTTGGTAAAGGGAGAGAAGGCTCTTCTGGTTGAGCATCTTTGACCAGACGACTGCGAAAGTAATTCCAGCCATTACGCAAGACAATTTCGATAATTTCTTTTTGACGCTGATTAGCAGCAGGAGATTTACTGGCAACTAAAAACATAAAAATTGGTATTAAACTAGGCTTCAAAAACTACCTTAAGATTGCCTGGTTGATTTTACCTAATACAATATGATATCGGAATTTAGTATTTAGATCGATCTTTTTTCTCTACTGAGTATTTGACAGCAATCTCTTGCTGAGTCGATCGACGGTAACAATAAGTCAACAGTAACCGCAAAATGTAGCAGTGCATTCCGTATTTTTCCAAGACGGGATACTGATGATTTATTTATTATTAATTAGACATTAAATAAGGAGCGAGTGCTATTCTAGTCGAAATTAAGTCTCCAGCTAGTTCGATTTGTTCTTTGCTGATTACCCCCATAACTTGACGCGGATTATTTTTATCTACTACGGGCAACAGATACAAACCCCTCGAACCTATTCTCTCCCATGCTACAATCAAAGGCTCTTCGGGGTAGACACAGAGTATTTCTATGGTACAAATGTCTCTTAGCGCTCGCCTTATTGCTAATTGCTCTGCTTGTTCTAGTGATTCAACATTTCTTTTAATATCGGCGATGGTGACAACTCCCACCAATTGTTGAGCCTCATCCAATACCAAAGCCGTATGACATTTGTTAGCTAATATTTTACGCCCAGCTTCTAGCACTGATAGGGAATCTGGTAAAATTATTTTGGGTTGGCAATTGGACTCTTCGCATTAGTAGATAGCTAGGAAAGCACAAATTGAGGCAAGCTAATTAGAAGTTATGTTTATTTGTTCGGGAAACCCTACTTTTAGTAGAGTTGTCAACTTAAAAAAAATTCTGCTAAATTAGCACTTAGAAGTCGAGAGTGCTAATCCATCCCTCAGTAGGGAATTAGACATCGCTTCTAAACTTTATTTCAATCAATTTATTTATTCAACGGTTTGTTGAGTCGCGTTAATGACGGAGGAAAATACGTTATGAAAATCGTGCGCTTGTCACCCCTTGAACAAATGGATTCATTACGTCGGCAGATTGATCGAGTCTTTGATGACATTGACAATGTTGCTTACGATAGTTACTCCACTTGGACTCCTGCAATAGAACTCTTAGATGATTCTGATAATTTAATTTTGCGGATGCAGCTTGCTGGTTTGGACGGCAATGATATTGATATCCAAGTTACTAGAGGCTCTGTGACTATTTCTGGAGAACGCCATCGTTCAGAAGCAGAATCATGGCGATATCTGCATTCGGAATTTAACTATGGCAAGTTCCAGCGACAGATCTCTTTACCTGTACCTGTAGTTAATAGTGAAGCGACTGCTAATTATGAAGCAGGTATCCTTACTCTAATCTTACCTAAGGCAGAAGAAGCCAAACAGCGAGTGGTAAAAATTAGTTTAGGTGATGAAGCTTCAGCTAATAATTCTCGACCAGAAACAGAGTCGGTAGCAGAAGAAGCAGCAGTCAACGCCTAAAACTTGAAGGGAAAGTGTTGTCCTGTCACTTTCCCTTGTTACTTACTAATAAGTTAATTTTTATTCTTTGCCTAGTAATTAGGAGGGTTATTTATGGCTAGCGTAGCCTTACCAGTATCTAGGATTAAGCCTTTAGGCGAGCGCATTTTTCTCAAAGTGCAAGCAGCAGAAGAAAAAACTGCTGGGGGAATTTTATTACCCGATACGGCCAAAGAAAAGCCTCAAATCGGCGAGGTAGTTGCAGTTGGGGCAGGTCAAAAAAAAGATGATGGTAGTCGTACCCCAGTTGAAGTCAAAGTTGGCGATAAAGTGCTTTATTCTAAGTATGCCGGCACAGATATCAAACTTGGCAGTGAAGACTATGTATTACTCTCAGAAAAAGATATTCTAGCCACTGTAGTCTAACTTTCGCATCCATGCAATTACTCAAGCAAACTTTAAGGCGTTGCTGATTGATTAATGTCATACAAAAGATTACTTTTAGTAGTTATTAGCTATCAGCTTTTTAAATAGAAGCTTAATCTCGTGCGTAGACAGAAAAATGTTTCATAGCATTACAATTCAGCAACGTCACTTTAACTAGTCAACACCTCGATTGAGTGTGGGGCAGGCTGGGGTTTCCCCAGCATCTGCAACCACGCTGTTGGATATGGCGTTTGCGGAGCAAGTCCGTTCGCGGTTGCGAAGCAAGTCGCAGACTCAGCGCGTCCGAAGGACGTAGGACTTGGAGACCTCGCCATCCCTCTCGGTTATTTCATTACAAATGTCTCAGGAGTGAATTAAAAATGGCGAAACAACTTCGTTTTAATGATGAAGCCCGTCGTGCTTTAGAGCGTGGTATTGATACCTTAGCTGAATCAGTAGCTGTTACTTTAGGTCCTAAAGGTCGCAATGTAGTTTTAGAAAAGAAATTTGGCGCACCGCAAATCATTAATGATGGTGTCACTATTGCCAAAGAAATTGAATTAGAAGACCACATCGAAAATACAGGTGTAGCTTTAATTCGTCAAGCTGCTGCCAAAACCAATGATGTGGCTGGTGATGGAACTACCACTGCTACTGTGCTAGCTCACGGGATTGTTAAAGAAGGGTTACGTAACGTGGCAGCGGGGGCTAATCCCATTAACCTCAAGCGAGGTATTGAAAAAGCAGCTAACTATTTATTAGAGAAAATTAGCGATCGCGCTCGTCCTGTCAATGATTCTCTAGCTATTAGCCAAGTAGGAGCAATTTCGGCTGGTAACGATGAAGAAGTCGGTAAAATGATCGCTTTGGCCATGGAAAAAGTCGGTAAAGAAGGGGTCATTTCTCTCGAAGAAGGAAAATCCATGACCACCGAACTAGAAGTTACCGAAGGGATGCGCTTTGATAAGGGCTATATTTCCCCTTACTTTGCCACCGACACCGAAAGAATGGAAGCGGTTCTCGATGAACCTCACCTCTTAATTACCGATAAGAAAATTTCTCTGGTACAGGATTTAGTTCCTATTCTGGAAAAAGTAGCCCGTGCTGGTAAACCCCTATTAATTGTTGCCGAAGACATCGAAAAAGAAGCTCTAGCAACTCTAGTAGTGAATAGAATGCGCGGGGTAGTAAATATCGCTGCAGTAAAAGCTCCTGGATTTGGCGATCGCCGTAAGGCTATGTTAGAAGATATTGCTACACTCACTGGCGGTAAAGTGATTACCGAAGATGCAGGTTTAACTCTTGAAAAAGTTGAATTAGACTTCTTAGGTAAAGCCCGTCGTGTCACTATCACCAAAGATCACACTACTATTGTTGCCGATGGTAACGAAGTCGCGGTTAAAGCTCGTTGCGAACAAATCCGCCGTCAAATGGCTCAAACCGACGGTGTAGGCATAATGCACCTCCTTCAAGTAGGCTTTTGGGATAATCAGAATAATTATGGCACGAACGGGCGCATTAATTGTTGAGTAAAG
>JASJDX010000413.1 GCA_030064975.1 Pleurocapsa sp. MO_192.B19 | reverse complement strand
AAACTATCAGCTTCCCTACTATCGGGTTCAGCAGCCAAATCAATAATACCGCCCCAATATTCAGGATGTTCCAAAGAGATCGCGCTAGCTAATCCCCAGAGACAGCTAGAAGCAACGGCATTACTATTTAAGTTATGCTCAATTCTTTGATTCCCCCTAGTAGCTAACCAAATTGGTGTAGCCAAGGAGTTTTTATATAGTGCTTGAACTAGATTTAAAACATTTGTACAGTTTTGTTGTTGATAGTTATTAATTCCTGCAATAGTTTGAGTTTCAGAATTATCTAAACCTGTTAGATAAATAATGCCCTGTAGCTCTTGATGTTGTTTAAATATCTGAGTCAGATTGTCCGAATCAAGTTGGCGATTGCCTATCAATAAATAAGTTTGCTGCTGTTGTTCTAATTTTGCTGCTAATTGTTCACCCAAGCCATTATTGTCAGCCAAAATTAGCCAAGGTTGACTATTGCTATACTCAATAGATTGAGTATTTAATTCACCTTGAGCTATCTGCCATTCTATTTGATAAAAATCAGGCTGTTTAGGCTCAGATTTAGCACTAGAGGGTAAAAATACCTCAATCTTGCTTTTCGTAGATTGGACTTTTCTAGCTAACCAATAACTTTGTCTTTGGAAAGGATAGGTAGGTAAAGTAACTTTTTGTCTGTTATAACCTCGATCAAAATTGTGCCAATCAATTTCTATACCTTTGCTATATAAAAATCCTAAACTTTGTAAAACTTGCTGCCAATTTTCTTTTCTAGGACGTAAACTAGGTAACCAATAAGTATCAGCTTTTTTGTTCTGAGTTGCTAAAGTAGAACGTCCCATTCCTAAGAGAATTGGTTTCGAGCCAATTTCTAAGAATATTTGACAGTTTTCTTGCTGTAAAGTTTTGATCCCATCAGCAAAGCGAACAGGGTCAACTATATGATTTACCCAGTATTTAGGGTGAGAAATTTCTTCTTTCGCCACTTGACCTGTAACATTAGAAATAAATTTAATTTGGGGCGCGCTATAGTTAATCGATTCAGCAACCTGCCTAAATTCTGCCAAGATAGGATTCATTAACGGCGAATGAAAAGCATGGGAAACTGTTAATTGTTTGCTCTTAATTCCCTGAATCTCAAACTTACTAATTACTTCTTGTACTGCTATTTTTTCCCCAGAAATCACGATACTTTGAGGGCTGTTGATCGCGGCAATCGCGACTTGCTCACTAAAAGATTCAATCACCGATTTGACTCGATCTTCTGAGGCAAACACCGCAAACATCTCCCCTTCATGGGACAAACCCTGCATTAATTTACCCCGTGTTGCTACTAGTTTTAGACCATCAGCTAAACTAAACACCCCAGCAATTGTCGCAGCAACATATTCCCCGACGCTATGTCCAATTAAAGCCGTGGGTTTAACTCCCCAATCTAGCCACATTTGCGCTAAGGCGTATTCTAAAGCGAATATTGCTGGCTGAGTATAGACTGTCTCATTCAGTAGGGTGGATGAGTTCTCATCAGGGTAGATTACTTGGAGTAGAGGCAGATCTAGATAAGGTTCAAGAATTTCGGCACACCGATCGATCGCCTGTTTAAAGACTGGTTGGGTTTGGTAAAGTTGATAACCCATGTTGACATATTGTGAACCTTGTCCTGTAAACAAAAAGGCTATTTGATTGTTAGTGTTATTGGTAGTTTCACCATGGACAATGTCTGATTTAATTTTTCCTGCGGTGAAGTTGGCAAGTTTTTCCTGAAGTTGAGCTTTAGACTCAATAGAGATCGCCAAACGATGATTGAAATGAATTCTACCTGTACTAGCAGTATGGCAAATATCAGCTAAAGCTACATCTGGATTGTTTGCCAAATAATCTTTATAACTCAACACCAAGTTAGTTAATGCAGCTTCACTTTTTGCCGACAGGGTTAATAACTGCAATGGGCGATCACGTACTGCTTTATTCTCCTGATGTTCCTCAATCGAGTTTGCCCCAGATCCCAGGATTACATGAGCATTAGTGCCACCAAAACCAAAGGAACTAACTCCCGCATATTGAGGCTTAACCAAGCCATGCCAAGGATGTAGCTGCTGAGGTATTGAAATTCCTGTATCTGATAAATCTATGAGAGGATTTAGCTGCTTAAAGTGCAAATTTGGGGGAATAGCTTGGTTTTGGAGACAGAGTACAGTTTTAATTAATCCGGCAATTCCTGCTGCTGCTTCTAGATGTCCAATATTGGTCTTGAGCGAACCTAAATAACAAGGAAAATCGCTATTTTGACCTAAGATTGCCTTAAGAGAATTTACCTCAATCGGATCGCCTAAAGATGTACCTGTACCATGGGATTCAATATAGCCAATCTCTGTGGGACTAACATTAGCATTAGCTAGTGCCTGACGAATTACAGCTTGTTGGGCCAGTCCATTGGGGGCAGTTAAACCATTGCTACGTCCATCTTGATTAATAGCCGATCCCTTAATTACTGCTAAAATGCGATCGCCGTCCCGTTGAGCATCTGCTAAACGCTTGAGGATAACTACCCCACAGCCTTCACCTCTTACATAACCATCCGCCGCAGCATCAAAGGTTTTACAGCGTCCATCTTCCGCCATCATTCCTGCCAGGGAGAAGGTTTGAGTTAACTCAGGGGATAACATTAAATTTATCCCACCAGCGAGCGCTTGATCGCATTCTCCTGTTTTCAGGCTTTGACTAGCCAGGTGTACTGCCAACAGAGAGGAAGAACAAGCGGTATCTACCGCTAGAGAAGGTCCTTTAAGATCTAAAAGATAAGAAAGACGATTAGCAGCAATACTATGAGCATTTCCTGTACCTGCGTAAGCATCGATATCTACTCCATAATGAAACCGTAGCTGAGAATAGTCGCTACTGCTCATACCGATAAAAACACCAGTTCTACTACCAGCTAAATTATTATTAGCGATCGCCGCATCTTCTAAAGCCGACCAACTAACCTCTAACATTAGCCTTTGTTGAGGATCGATACTTTGAGCTTCGCGGGGAGTGATCCCAAAAAACTGTGGATCAAACTTATCTACATCTTCAATAAAGCCACCCCAGCTTTCCTCTTTCCAGCGATCGCTTTTAGTAATGGCGTCTTTTCCTTCCCTTAAGAGTTGCCAAAATTCATCAGGATTATTTGCCCCAGGAAAGCGACAACCCATACCGATGATGGCGATTTCCGACTGTTGATTGTTAATTGTTGATTGTTGATTGCGATATGTCTCTACGTCAGAGTAAGCTTTTCCTGAATGCTCACCGTTGTTGATTATTGATTGGGATAGATATACAGCAAGTTCAACAATATTGGGGTAGTCGTAAACTAAGGTAGGAGATAGTTTGATGTCGAGCCAGTCTTCTAAATCTGCAGACAGACTAACTGCGGCGGCAGAATCCAAACCAGAACTAGCAAATGGTTCATTAATATCTATTTCTGAGACTGGTATGCCTAAACGTTGGGCTAAATTTTCTACCAGCCAATTTTGAATATTATCTTGTTTTTGATTAATTATCTGATGGCTTGGTTGTTGATGTACAACTGATTGGATATCTGTGGGCAAGCCTTGCACCCCTACTGCTGACTTATATTCCCCGACAGTGTTTAAACTACTGTCCAAATATCCTGCTTTACAGGCATGACGCTGGATTTTGCCACTTGAGGTTTTGGGAATGCTGCCTGTTTTTAATAAAACTACAGCGTAGGTTTGCAGATCGTGATTTTTGGCTACTGCTTTCCTAATAGCTTTAGTAACTTCCTCCACATTGAGCTTACGCAGATGAGTCCGTTTGATTTCTGGAGTAATAACTAGGTTTTCTTTGCCAGCAACTTCTACGGCAAAAGCGGCTACATTTCCTGCCCGAATTGCTTCATGGGCATTGTCTACTGTTAGCTCAATGTCTTGGGGATAATAATTACGTCCGCGAATAATAATTAAATCTTTTAAACGCCCTGTAACAAATACTTCACCATCTTTTAGAAAGCCTAAATCTCCTGTACGTAACCAACCGCCTTCTTGGGTATCAGCTAATACCGCATTAAAGCTAGCGATAGTCAATTCAGGGCGATTCCAATAGCCTTGAGCGACACTATCACTTTTTGACCAAATCTCACCTATTTCTCCATCCTGACATCTGCTTAAAGTTTCAGGATTAACAATGGCAATACTTTGTCCTGGTATATTGCGACCACTACTAACTAAAGTAATTTTATGTTCTTCATCATGAGGCGGTACAGCTCGATTTTGTGCAATTTCTTGGCTATCAAAGTTGGCGGTAATTGCTTCAGTATATTTATCTCCCCCTGCGATCATCAGAGTAGATTCTGCCATTCCGTAGCAGGGATAAAAAGCTGAAGCGCGAAAACCACAACTACGGAAATATTCACTAAAGCGAGCGATTGTTTCGGCTCTAACTGGCTCGGCACCAGAGAAAGCAAGTTCCCAACAGCTTAAATCTAGGGTGGTTTTTTGTTCAGGGGTAATACGATCTACACAGAGATCGTAGGCAAAATTAGGACCCCCGTTAGTAACCCCTTTGTAGCGAGAAATTGCCTGTAACCAACGATAAGGACGCTGTAAGAAGGCTACGGGGGCCATCAGGTACATCGACAAGCCTACATACATTGGCTGGATAATACAGCCAATTAAACCCATATCATGATATGGAGGTAGCCAAGATACGGCAGTATGTTCACGACTATTTTGAAAACAATGATTAATGGTGACAGAATTAGCCATTAAATTACCATGACTAACCATCACTCCTTTGGGTTTACCCGTCGAACCACTGGTATATTGGAGAAAAGCTAGATTATCGGTGGTAATTGCTGGATGTTGCCAAGCTGTAACTAAATTCAGTTCCAAAGTATCAGTGGCGATAAACTTAATCTTTTCAGTAGCATAATTATCAGCAAACTTGCTAGCAACTTGGTCTTGAATTGATTTAGCGGTAAGAGCAAAACTAGCCTCCGCATCAGCCACGATCGCCAAAAGACGGTCAAGAGAACGATTAGCACGGGGCGGATAAACTGGAACAGCAACGACTCCAGCATATAAACAACCCAAAAAAGCTGTAATAAAATCTAGCCCTGGTTGATAAAGTAGTAACGCCCTTTGCCCTTGAGCATTATGACTCTGCAACACAGAGGCGATCGCTTTAGCTTTTTTATCGAGTTGTTGATACGTAAGACTATCTATCTCGGTTTCACCATCCGCCAAGAAAGTAAATGCCCGTTTGTCAGGCTGTCTACTTGCTTGTTCTTGTAATCGGTCTATTAGGGTTATTTGCTTGCTCAATCGCTTCCTCTCTTTGCCACCCACTAAGCTAAATATACTTAACTAGCTTATCCAAAAGCAGCTTATGTTTGTTGCCTTTGCTAATTAAATAAAGATATCTCAGACAAAGAATAACCGATAAAGGTAGAAAAACATAGTAAGACTTCTAAAGGATCAGAGATTTTTTGCAGGATGAGGGATGAGGGATGAGGGATGAGGACAGAAAAATAAGCACAGAAAATAGGTGGGAAAGCAATATTTACAGGCTTTAAAGTGAGGGCGACCCCGCGTAATATCGCCGTAAGGCGCAAACAAAGGCGCATAGTTGAGGTCACGAATGCGTGAGGTTTCCTCAAAAGCGTATGATGACCGTCGCCGCATGTAATGCTCACGCGCCCGAACCCGAAGGGCTAAAAGCTTAAAAAATAAAACTCCCAGTAGTGATTTACTGGAAGCTATGGTGAACTCGAAATTTGAGAGCGAGATTAGTTCAATCTTTTATTTTCCTTTGAAGGAACTAACCCAAGATTTTAGTTCTTCTCTCGCAACTTCTCGACCACCCAAACCAAAAGCTAGAGCGATCGCCACAGCAATTCCACCCAGAATCAAGCCAAAGGCTAAATTCACAATATTGGGAGCAATACCCATGCGGTTGAGTGCCATTGCTCCCACTAGGGTAATAATCGCAATGCGAGCAGATTGCGCCAACAAGCGGGATTGCGCAGTTCCCGAAGCTATGATTAGGTTGAATGCTAAATTTGCCAGGTATAGACCAATGGCAAAAACGATCACCCCAATCAAAACTTGACCTGCGATCGCCAAAATAATCCGGAAGACATCTTCCAAAGCGGGAATTCCCAAAATATCTACGGCTGTTAAAGTAGCAACCAGCATGATTCCTACTAAACAGAGTAAACCGACT
>JASJDX010000412.1 GCA_030064975.1 Pleurocapsa sp. MO_192.B19 | reverse complement strand
GCGTCGGGTGAGAATAATTTTATCTGCTAAAGCAAATCTTTGATAAGTTTTTTCTTGTGCGCGACAATCAACTAAAGTAACTTGCCAGCCTATTACTTTAGCTAATTTTACTACAGGTAACACATCTCGACCCGCACCAAAAATAATTAGAGAAGTAGGAGGTTGAATCACGTCGATAAAAACTTCTACACTACCCGATGATAATTGGTATTTATTGACAGTTGATTGTCGAGTATTTTTAGCAGCAATAGTGTCAGAAGCGATCGCTTTTTTCAACTCTTGATTTTGAATATCGGTGTAGGTAGTATCATCAGGATAAAGAATAAAACGAGAGCCAATTTTTAAATTAACTCTACCTTCTACAGAAAAAATAGTAGCGATCGCGCCATATCTTTGACTTTTTAAACATTCATTAATTAAATTTAGAGGGGAGAGATTATTAAGGGAATCGAGTTTTTCTAGTAATATTTGTACTACCCCATTACAACCCAATCCAAAACCCCAAATCAGATCTTCAGAAGAAGTAGCATCGTAGCTCATTAAAAGAGGTTCGCTTGATATTTGTTTAGTGTAGTGAAAGATATCATTTTCTACACAACCTCCGCTCAAAGTTCCCATCATTTCGCCTTTTTCTGTAATTAACATTTTTGCTCCTTTTTGACGGTAAGTAGAACCAAAAGTGTTAACTATAGTTGCCAGAAAAGTAGTTTCTTCTTTTTGTTGCCTTGATTGAAAAGCATTAATAATTGTTTGTAATTCATGCATTTTTTAAAATTAAAATAAATAATAAATAATAACTAACAACTAGAATTAAATAAAAAGTAATCTAATTAATTCACTTGTTTTAATGCTTCTAATATTTTAGAATCTTCTGCACCCCGCAACTTCATTCCTGCTTCAGCAAGAGTGAGATTATCGGTAGAAACTCCATCAATAGCCATCAGGCGATCGCCAGTTTTCCAATCTGCCTGTGCTGCTGGTGAATTAGGTATGGGAGTGATAATTCTTAGCTGTTCTTCATGATCATAATCGAGGGATAACAATTCGGGTAAACTTACACCGACATAATCCTCACCGTTATTTTCGGCAAAGAAACCAGCAAATTGTTTGGGAGTTAAAAAACGAGTTGCCGAGTTGTCAAGGCGACTCAGTACAGAATTGATCGCGGTATAAGCTTCTTCTGAGGTGGTGTATTGACGAGAAAGAGTTTCGATTTTAACCTGCTGCCAATCTAATCCATTCAAACTGCCGTCTAGATAGCTTTTTTCAATAATCTGCAATGCTTCAGTTACGAGTTGCTGAGGAGTTATGGGGGATTTATTGTCTGAAGCGAGAATAAGATTAGGTGCAGAGCTATCTTTAGCAAATACATCTGTAACAACAGCCTCGCATAATAATATAGTGAGAGCAGAGGCTAAGGCTGTAGCTATTTTCCAAAATTTCAACTTAAACCTCCGATTTTGGGTTAACCATAGTTAAAAAGATGCAGAATAGATCCCTGGGCGTAGTATTATAAACATTCAATAAAAACATAGTCATATTAATATCTGCCTTAATTTAAAATAACTTATCTAGCGTAATTGGTAGGTCGCGAATCCGTTTACCTGTAGCATGATAAACAGCATTAGCGATCACAGGAGCAATTCCCACTATGGCAATTTCGCCGATACCTCTCGCGCCCAGAGGGTTGGCATTGTAATCTGGCTCACCACAAAAAATAGCTTCAATCTCTTGAATATCGGCATTGACTGGAACTAAATATTCTGCCAGACTTCCATTGACGTAGTTGCCAAAACGGGAATCCATATAAGTCTGCTCCTGCAGTGCCATTCCTATCCCTCCCACAGCACCGCCAATTACCTGCGATTTAGCTGTTTTGGGATTGATGACACGACCTATATCCACAGCACTAACCACCCGCGAAACCCGAACATTACCGAATACCTCATCTACCCGTACTTCAACGAACTGTGCGCCAAAGGAGTGCAAGGAGTACTTGGGGTTTTCTGTGGGTTTAGAGGTGGCTTCGGCTTCAATGGATTCTCGGTTAGCTTGTGTGAGAATTTCTGTATAGCTAATTCCCTGGGATGGATTTTGTTTGAGAAAGATACGTCCATCTTTGGCTTCAATATCCTTACTTTGATTGCCAGTAAAAATAGAGTTCGTTTCTTGTAACATTATCAAAGCAGAATCACGAACTTTTTCGCAAGCAGCCTTAACCGCCGAACCTACAGAAGTTGCTGTGGTCGAACCACCGTGAACTGCTGCGGAAGGAAAATTAGTATTGCCTAATTCAAACTTAATGCGATCGCTCGGTATGCCTAAAAACTCTGAAGCAATTGTAGTCATGGCGGTGTAAGTACCAGGACCCATATCAGAAGCAGCACTCTGAACTATTGCCGTTCCATCCTGTAAAACTTTGACTTTTGCCACCGATTCACGCCAATTCATGGGATAGGTGGCGGTTGCCATTCCGTAGCCAATTAACATCCCATTTTCACTCATCGAGCGTGGTTGGGGATTGCGCTCGTTCCAGCCAATACGTTCTGCACCTTTTTGATAGCATTCTCTTAAAGCCTTTGATGACCAAGGTAAATTAGATTCTGGGTCAACTTCAGCATAGTTGATTAACCTTAGTTCTATCGGATCGATATTTAGCTTGTATGCCAATTCATCTAAAGCAGACTCTAGGGCAAAACTCCCCTGTGCGTCACCAGGTCCACGCATGGGTGTCGGGGCTGAAATATCAAGTTCTGCTCAAAGGTTGCTGTTTCGCCGATAGTCTCGTGAATTATCGAAGTCAGAGTGCCATCTTTGTTTGCCCCCAAAGCAACACGCTGCCGAGTATAAGGACGATGCCCCGTGAGACTAAACAACTGCTTGCGAGATAAAACTAGCTTTACTGGACGGTTGACTACCTTAGCAGCCATTGATGCAATAAAAGTATTCTGCCAAACTCGCAGTGCATTACCAAAAGCCCCGCCAACAAAGGGAGAAATTACGTTAACGTCTTCTAGTGGAATACCGAAAGCCGAGCTTAGTTGTTGTTGGACACTCGTAACCCATTGAGTTTTATCGTAAACGGTTAATTTGTCTCCCGACCAAAGAGCAATAGTAGCATGAAGTTCGATAGGATTATGATGTTCTGGGGCAACTATATAATTAGCATCAATACTTACCTCAGCATTAGATAATGCTGCTTCGGGATTTCCGCGAGTTTTATCTGGTCGGTCTGGAAAGGTCACTAATTGATTATTCTCAATTGCTTGTTCGACACTTAAATTAGTTTCTTCCTCTTGATATTCAACTTTGATTAAAGAGGCAGCTTCTTCAGCTTGTTCTGGAGTTTCAGCGATCGCAATGGCTACAGGTTGACCGTAAAAATAGATGCGATCTGTATGAAGGGTGTGAGGATATTCTCCTGGTTCGCCAGGGTTAACCCAAGCCGTTTGGGGAACTGTTTCAAAGGGCAGTTGCGGTGCGTTCTGATGGGTGATAATGGCGATTACTCCAGGTAATGCTTGAGCTTCAATTGTGTCAATGTTAATAACGCGACCTTTGGCAATAGTACTGGTGGTTAAAACGCCATGAACTATATTTTCAATCGGAAACTCCGCAGCATATTTAGCACTACCAGTAACTTTAAGTTTTCCCGTGACTCTTTTTTTGGATTGACCGATCACTCGATTCATAATTGAATTTAATGTGTTGTTAACAGTAGGCTCGTATCTTATTAGGGCTTGTACAAGGTGGGCAAATCTCAGTTTCAACGTAACAACATACTGAAAAATTAATTTGTCCAACCTACTTTTATTAGTACTTTTGACAAATATATGAGTGGAAATTAAGCAATTTTGTAAGAACCATGTTCAATGTCTTGGAGGATTGTGGTTTTGACAGATGGCTTCCAGCCAAGCTCTTGTTCGGCTTTTGAGCATGAAACTTGATTATTGAGCGAAAAGAAAGTCGCCACTGCAATACCCCAAGCTTGAATTGCTTCTTCCTTCGACATAGCAGCAACTTTATATCCCAGCATTCGAGCAACAGCCTCAGAGATAGCTTTAGCAGTAATACCTGATTCTGAAACTGCATGATAAATAGAGCCTGCTTTACCCTGCTGTAATGCTTGAATGTAAAGCTCTGCTGCATCATCAACATGAACAACAGAGTATTTGAAGTCCCCTGGTTGAATGTACCGAACTACACCTGTTTGCTTGGCATCGTTAATCAGAAAAGGAATAAACTGGCTACCACCACGTCCATAAACGAAGATAGGTAAACGCAAAGCAATACTACGAATATTTTGCTGTGCTGCATTAAGAATATCTTTTTCTGCTGCTGCTCTTCCTGCCAACTCCCCTTGAAACTCAAAATTTTCTGAATCATCAATCGTGCGATCGCCAGTGTCACCGAGCAAACCAGTCCCTGATGTGGCAATAAATGGTTTGCCTGAACCTGCTAATATTTCTGTAAATGTAGCAATTACACTTCTTTCTGTTTGAACTGCACCAGCAAAATCACTATAGTCATGAATAAAGGCAGTATGAATCACTGCGTCTGCTTTTTGGGCAGACTCGATGAGTGTCTCTCGGTCTTGCAAGCTCCCTAAAACAGGTTCTATCTGAAATTCCTTGAGCTTTTGTGCAGATGCTTCACTTCTTGCTAAACCCAAAACTTCATGACCAATTTCTTTCAGTCTTCGAGCGACAATTGAACCGATATAACCAGTTGCACCCGTTAAAAATACGTGCATTTTTACCTCCTTATTAAATACATCAGTGAAAACTAAACAATTTCAATCAGAGCTTTACCAATCATTTCACCGCTATCCTGTGCTTCGTGAGCTTCTGCCACTTCAGTTAAAGCAAAATGTCGGGCAATGTTATGATGCAGCGCACCTGCTTCTAAAGCAGTAGTAATATCTTCAGTGGCTTTTTGTTTTGCCTCTTCGGGCATGGTATAAACCAGAACCAAACGAATAGTAGTGTTGTTTAACAGCATTGAGAGAAAAGGTAGTTCTGGGCGATCGCCTGGATTGAGACTAGAATAAGAAACGATAACACCATTAGGACTAAGTACAGCATTGGTAACGGGCAGATTAGCGGTAAAGTTAACATCAATAACGCGATCGATACTTCGTTCTTCCCCTGTAATTTCTTGAATGCGCTGCGCTACATCTTCAGTTTTATAGTTAATGATTTCGTCTGCACCTGCTGATGAAGCTACTTTTGCCTGTTCGGGACGACTAACAGTTGTAAATACTTTTGCCCCACCCCATTTAGCTAGTTGAATGGCATAGTTACCAACCACACCAGCACCACCAGTAACTAAAATAGTTTTTCCCTCAACCGAACCATCAGCCAACACTGCCCGATGTGCGGTCATGGCGGGAACACCCAAACAAGCTCCTTCAGCAAAGCTAGTATTTTCGGGTAAGATAACTGCAAAATTAGCAGGAACTACCGCATACTCTGCTGCCGTTCCAAAAGGTCTGCCTTGTTGTGTCTCATATAGCCAAACTCTTTCTCCAATAAGGGAATCATCAACCCCTTCCCCCACACTGACAATAACTCCCGCACCGTCATTGTGAGGAATTACACGAGGGAAAGACATTTTAAGTCCACCCCAACCGCTACGAGATTTGATTTGGTGTCAGAAGGATTAACCCCAGAAGCGTGAATCTTAACTAAGACCTCACCAGTTTGGGGACTGGGAATAGGCATTTCTCCCTACTTAATTACATCTTTTGCTGCTCCCTGTTTTTCGTACCAAGCAGCTTGCATAGTTTGTTGACTCATCGTTTACTCCTTATAAATCAGTTCTTAGTTCGCGCGTTCTTAGTTGACTATCCTTACTTTCTACTCGCTACTTCCCCCAGTCTCTAAGTCTCTCTGTCTCCTAAGCCGAGGCTGCGACGGTTGATAACGCTCTAACAATGGCTCGTTTACCCAATTCAACTTTAAAAGCATTGTGTTCGTAAGTTTGCGCTCCTGCTAAAGCAGTTTCGGCTGCTTGTCTAAAAGTTTCCTCCCTGGGTTGTTGACCAATTAACATTTCTTCCGCTTCATTAGCCCGCCAGGGTTTGTGCGCCACTCCCCCCATTGCGACTCTGGCATCTTGAATTGTATTGTTCTGAATATCTAAAGCTACTGCTACTGAAACTAAAGCAAAAGCATAGGAAGCGCGATCGCGTAATTTAAGATATACTCCCGATTTA
>JASJDX010000411.1 GCA_030064975.1 Pleurocapsa sp. MO_192.B19 | reverse complement strand
TTAGCATATCAAGAACTAGGACAGTTACAGCAAGCAGAAAAGGCGATCGCTTCTAGTTTATCTTTGCTAGAAACTTTAACCCCAGGTGAGCTGCGTAATCAAGTTCATGCCCAAGTTTTAAATCGTCAGGGACGTTTATTTTTGACAAGAGGAAAAACTGAGCAAGCTTTAGCAACTTTTCAAACAACTGAATTATTGTATAAACAAGCTGAAGATTTAGAAGGTATAATTGGCAGCCAGATCAATCAAGCTCAAGCCTTGCAAAATTTAGGGTTTTATCGTCGATCGCAAAAACTATTCGCTCAGATAGAAAATAAATTAGATACAGAACCAAATTCTCTACTTAAGGTCAAATTTTGGCATAATATGGGCAATATTTGGAGACAAGGAGGAGATTTAGACCGTTCTCAAGAAACTTTAAAGCAAAGCTTGGCAATGCTAGAGAAATTAGCTGCTACGCAACCATCATTATTAAGTGAATCGTCCCAAAATAAAAGTCAAATCTTATTCAGTTTAGCTAATACCGAAAGAGCTTTAGCCCAAAGAGAACAAGCCCGCCAAAACTCACAATCAGCAGAATCATACTATCAAGCAGCTTTAACCCACTATCAGCAGACAGCAGCAAATACCACTTTTCCCTTGATTCAAATTCAAGCAAAATTAAATCAGTTGAGTCTTTTATTAGAAAGCGATTACGCTACGGATCGAGATAATTCTACTCAGACTTTATTACCATCAATCAATTCTTTTCTCCTTCAATTACCTGTTAGTCGTCCATCTATCTATGCCAGGATTAATTTTGCTCAGAGTTTGATGAAGCTGGAGCATAACCAAGAAAATAAAGCCAAGATTGCTAATATTGCTCAAATATTAAATAAAGCTGTTGAGCAAGCTCAAAAAATACAAGATTCAACAGCAGAATCCTATGTTCTGGGAACTTTAGGCGAATTTTACGAACTGAAAGCAGATTGGTTGCAAGCTAAAAAGTTTACCCTCTCAGCTTTATTAATTGCTCAAACTATCAATGCACCAGAGCTTGCCTACAGGTGGCAATGGCAAATGGGACGTATTATTCAGAATCGCACACCACAAACACCTAATAATCAAGATACTAATACAGAAGCACTTAACTATTACACCCAAGCTTTTAACACTCTCAATCAGTTACGCAGCGATCTAGTTGTCCTCAATCCAGAAGTTCAATTTTCCTTTCGTGAAAGTGTAGAACCAGTTTATCGGCAGTTAGTTGATTTACTTTTACGTTCTCCTCAACCTAGTAAAGAGAATTTAATTCAAGCCCGTAATGTCATTGAAGCACTCCAGCTTGCCGAACTAGATGATTTTTTCCGAGATGCCTGTGCTAAACCAGAAAAAGTAGATATTGACAATTTAGATGCTTCTGCAGCAGTTATCTATCCCATTATTTTAGAAAATCGTTTGGAGATTATTCTTAAATTACCTGGAACAAATAACCTGCGTCATTATGCTGAGCGAGATGTTTCTGAAACTCAAATAGATAAAGCAGTTCAACAATTACGTCGCTCCTTGACGAGAAGAAGTACCAGTTTAAATCAGGTTAAACAGGAATCACAACAAATTTATGACTGGCTAGTTAAACCCTTGGAAACCAATTTAGAAAATCAGATTAAAACCTTAGTGTTTGTGTTAGACGGTTCATTAAGAAATTTACCAATGGCAGCCCTCTACGACGGAAAACACTATCTAATCGAAAAGTACGCTGTTGCTGTTACACCTGGTTTACAGTTATTAGAACCGCAATCTTTACTACCAGAAAAGTTAAATATCTTACTAGCTGGAGCAACTGATGCTCCTAGTTTTCAAGCAGAAGGATTAAGCCCGATAGATAATGTTGAGGTAGAATTAGCCGAAGTTGCCAAACAAATTACTAACAATCAAAAGTTAGCCGAAAGAGAGTTTCTCCAGCAAAATCTAAGAAACCTCATTAATTTAGTTCCTTTTAATGTCCTTCATATTGCCACCCACGGCACTTTTAGTTCCAATCCCGAACAAACTTATTTACTCGATTGGCAAGAGCGCATTGGAGTTAAAGACTTAGATAACTTGCTACGAGTCAGAGAAGAACAGATTGCAACTCCCATTGAACTGCTGGTTTTAAGTGCTTGTAAAACTGCTGCTGGCGATAAACGAGCTGCTTTAGGATTGGCGGGAATTGCGATTAGGGCTGGAACTCGCAGTACTTTAGCTACTCTTTGGCAAATCAACGATGCTTCCACCGCCGAATTTATGATTCAATTTTATCAACAACTTAAAAATTTTCAGATAACCAAAGCTGAAGCATTACGCCAAGCTCAACTTGCTTTTCTGACTCAGTATTCAGATACGGATTACAATCGTCCCTACCATTGGGCTTCTTTTATCTTAGTAGGAAATTGGTTATAAATGCGATGGCGAAACTTGACAGAAACCTCGAAATTTATAGAGCTTTAATAAGCAGCCATAAACTTATTCAAAGTTGTCTAAAGTTGTTTATTTTGAGCAACTTTGAGACTTCTAATTAATTCCCTAATTACATTATTTAAACTTTGCTCTTTAAGCTGAGAGTAAACCTTGAGCTTGCTGTGTTCTTCATCAGATATTCTAATTGTTATTTTCTTCATGCCGTTATATTGCCGTCGTCAATGGTATAATCATAGCAGCCAAAAGAAAAAGATATGTACGCAATCAAAGTGGAGTTAAAACTTAATAACCGAGAAAAGACTTTGATGAACAAACATCTAGGTTTTTCTCGCTTCTGCTATAACTATGCTTTGTCAATCTACAATCAACTAAATCATAAGGAATACCCAGGAGGTAGTTCTAAAAAAATAGATTTAATCAGAAAAATATTTAATAATTTAACTAAGAAAAATCCTGATTTTGACTGGGCAAATCAAATGTCTAGTAGGGTTTATCAAAATGCTTTTCGTAACTTAAAAACTGCATTTACTAAATTCTGGAAAGGTGAAGCAAAACGCCCGATTTACAAAAAGAAAAAGCATCCAGGTAGCTTTACTGTTGATTCTTCTAATGGAGTAATTCTGCAACTCAATAGAAAGCAAGTTAAATTGCCTACTTTGGGAACATTCCGCACTTTTGAGGCTATACCCAAGTGTGTAGCTCAAACTTATACAGTCTCCAAAAAAGCCAACAGGTATTATGTAGCATTTCATCTTAATGCTGAACTTGTACCACCAATACAACACGAGGTTTTAGAGCCAGTAGGGTTAGATATTAATCTTACCCTAGGTAAATATTGTGTACTAAGTGATGGCACTCAAATAACTTACCCCAAGCCATTAAAGACAGCGATAACCAAGCTTCGTAAGTTTCAGTACCATAATCGTAACAAACAGTTTGGCAATAGAAAAAAAGGCATTAAAACATCTGCTAATGCCCTGAGGTACTTTCAAAAGCTAGCTAGGATGCATCAACAAGTAGCCGCTCGACGACTTGATTTTCTGCAAAAGCTAACTACTGATTTGGCTTGTAAATACAAACATATCAAACTGGAAACTCTTAATATAAAAGGGATGCTAGCTAATCACAAGTTGGCATTTCATATAGCTGATGCTAGCTTCTACAAGTTCAAGACTTTGCTTGAACATAAAGCTAAGACACATGGTGGCATAGTTGAATCAGTGGATATGTGGTATCCCAGCAGTAAATTATGTAGCAAGTGCCTCAACAAGAAAGATAAACTTGGTCTTACCGAACGTACATATGATTGTAATGCCTGTAGTTTAAGCATTTGCCGTGATTTGAATAGTGCGATAAATCTTGCTCAAGCACCATTAGAGCAGACAAAAACTAGGGTCGGTTCGATCCGAAGAAACGCCTGTGGACAAGTAGTTGCCGACAACCTTGGTCTGAAGCAGGAAGTAAACACCAAAGTAAACACCAAAATGATCAACTTTGGATAAGTTTTTTTGGATAAGTTTTATGGAACAGGATAACTGATGAATGATTTCCTCAATTCTGGGTATAAATATCAACCTGGTGGAAGTCTCCCTGCTGATGCACCTACCTATGTCGAGCGCCAGGCTGATTTTGAGCTTTATGAATCTCTGTTAGCAGGAGAGTATTGTTACGTTCTTAATTCGCGACAGATGGGTAAATCTAGCTTGCGAATAAGGACGATGGATAAGTTACAAGCACGAGGAATAAAGTGTGCTGAGATTGAGTTGAGTGGAATTGGTAGCCAAGAAATTACTGCACAGCAATGGTATGGTGGCATTATTCAAGAGTTAATTAGCGGTTTTGAGTTAAAAGTTAATCGGCGCAGTTGGTTGCGGGAAAGAGAAGATTTATCGCCAGTACAGCGTTTGGGTGAATTTATTGAAACCGTATTATTGCCACAGAGCGATCTCGCTCCGCCACGGGGCTTACAAGGGAGCGAACCTGCGTCGCGCCACAGCTCCTCAATTGGCTTTGCCAATTGCCATATTGTTATTTTTATTGATGAAATTGACAGTATACTTAGTTTAAACTTTTCCACTGATGAGTTTTTCGCCTTAATCCGCAATTGTTACGATAAACGTGCCACTAAGCCAGAGTATAGAAGATTAAGCTTCGTTTTATTAGGAGTAGCTACTCCTTCAGATTTGATTCAAGATGAAAATGCCACCCCGTTTAATATTGGCAAAGCAATTGAACTCAAAGGGTTTCAACTCGATAAAAGTGCTGCCTTAGCTAAGGGATTTGAGGGAAAAGTCAACGAGCCTCAAACTATTTTAAAAGAGATACTGTATTGGACTGGAGGACAACCTTTTTTAACTCAGAAACTATGTTTTTTGGTATCTCAGGAGTTAGAGCTTCAAACAAAGAGAAACCATGAGCAATCAAACATCAACAAACGATTGATTAAAGAATTTGTTCAATCTCGCATCATTAATAATTGGGAAGCTCAAGACGAACCAGAACATCTCAGAACAGTACGCGATCGCATCCTCAGAAATTCTCGTTCTAGCGTCAGCTTGCTCAAACTATATCAAAAAATTCAGCAAAGAAAAACAATAAAAGCCAAAAACTGTCAAGAACATCTAGAATTGCGCTTATCTGGTTTAGTAACTCACGAAAGGGGTATTTTAGTCGTCAAAAACCCTATTTATCAAGCTGTTTTTAATTCTAATTGGGTAAGACAACAACTCAATCAACTCGAACCTAATACTTCAGTACTTCCTCTTTGGACTATACTCCTAGCAAGTCTTTTAGTCACCAGCATAGTTATGGCAATGCGATCGCTTGGCTGGTTGCAACCTTGGGAACTTAGTTCTTTTGATTGGTTAATGCGAATGCGACCAAATGAAGGACTAGATCAAAGATTATTATTAGTAACAATTACAGAAGATGATGTTCAGTCTCAACCCGTAGCAGAAAGAGGCGCTGCTTCTCTATCAAACCAGTCTTTAAATCTACTTTTAGCTAAATTAGAACAGGCTCAACCACGAGCAATTGGGTTAGATATCTATCGCGAAGCACCGATAAAAGAAGATCGGGAGTTAGCTAAACGGATCAGAAATAGCGATCGCTTCTACATTATTTGCCGATATGGTAATCCTGGTGTTCCACCCCCTCCAGAATTTACACCCGAACGTCAGGGATTTAATAATGTATTATTCGATCCAGATCAAATCCTCCGCCGTCATCTTCTGGCTGTTAGTTCCTCCTCTCCTTGTCAAAGTAAATATTCTTTTAATTGGCAGTTGGCAACTCGTTATTTAGCTGCGGCAGGAATTTATCCCCAAACTACTGCCGATCATTATCTCCAGCTTGGCGAAACTGTCTTTAAAACCTTAGAAACTAATACGGGTAGTTATCAGAATATTGATTCAAGTGGTCATCAAATTCTACTCAATTATCGCAATACACCTCAAATTGCCGAAACAGTTACCCTTCAAGAAATGCTAGGCGATCGCTTTAGTCCAGAATTAGTTAAAGAGCGCATAGTTCTTATTGGTACTAATGCCCCTAGTTTCAACGATCACAATTGGCGCACACCCTATAGTACGGGAAACTGGTCGGTACATACTATGAGTGGGGTAGAGATTCAAGCACATATGGTCAGTCAAATTCTCAGTGCTGTTTTGGATCAACGACCTTTAATTTGGTGGTTGTCAAAACCTGGGGAAGTTATCTGGATTTGGCTTTGGTCTTTAGCAGGGAGTTTATTAGTTTGGCGTTTCTCTTCACCTTTATCTGCGAT
>JASJDX010000410.1 GCA_030064975.1 Pleurocapsa sp. MO_192.B19 | reverse complement strand
CTGCTTTAAGGACATCTCCCTTAGTAATAATCCCGATTAATTTTTCTGCTGTGCCGACTAAAATACAATCAAGCTGATTTTGACCAGATAAAGCTATACTTTTGGCGGGCTGAGTCTTTTGGGCTTGTTTCGCAACTGCGATCGCGTCTGACAATAAAGTATCTGGCGCAATAATTAAAAAATTAGATTTAATACACTTATCGATTAACACTTCGTAGGATTAGTTAAGTAATTATAATTCCATGGTAGGAAATGAAGAGAAAGAAACATAATTTGTATTTACTCTAGTCTAATGTTTCAATAATTCAATCAATCAACTTTCACTACATAACTTAATTGGCGTTTTTGATTAGATAATGATATCCAGTATTTTGAATAAGTTTTAGATTAAATTCTAATTACGCGATCGCACCACCGCTAAAAACAATATAAAGTTTATTCGATTTGCCCGATCTTCTCTCCAATTACCAAACGTAATCCACATTACGTAAAAATCGCTACAAACTCTAAATAGAAAAAACGTTCTAATTATCTCATGGCGAAATATTTTAATGACAAATATGGTAATTTCCTCAAAGACAAACCCTACGGATAAATGGAGTAATCTTGACTCCCAAAGAGGAAACCTGAGTGAATTAGATTTAATGTGTATAGTATGTGGTGGTTTTCATATGACTGCCGACCACTGGAAATTTATGGCGGAAGATATGCCGCAAGATCCAGTGGAGATGATTAACGACCTCATTAAGATGGGGATTTATAAGCCAGATACCTTTAAAATGGCCGATGCTGTTAATGGGGCAGACTTACGTAAAACCCTGTTGTTGAAAGTAGCTGGTAAAGGAGATCCTAAACGAGAACGGCTGGTATTAGAATTAGCCAAGCAAGCAGGTGGTTTGGAAAATGCTTTTTCTGCCGCTTTTGGCCCTAAAGCAGGAGAATTTTTCGGCGATGTGGTTCATTACAGTCAGTTTAGTCGCCGTCGATTCTTAAAGAATTTAGCAGTGGGTGCAGCTTTAGTAACTCTGGCAAATTGCGCCCCAAATCAGCAAAGTCAAGAACCAGCAGGGGATACTGCCGATACTCCTCCTGGGGCAGATAACTTAGAAAAAAAAGATTTAAAAATTGGCTTTATTCCCATTACTTGCGCCACGCCAATTATCATGTCCGAACCCTTGGGATTTTATCAAAAATATGGTTTTAATGCTCAAGTGGTTAAGATGCCCAGTTGGGGTGCAGTTCGAGATTCGGCGATCGCAGGTGAACTAGATGCCTATCATATGCTGGCACCAATGCCTATTGCCATGACATTGGGTCTGGGTTCAGCTTCTTTTGGGGTAAAATTAGCCAGTATTGAGAACATCAATGGACAGGCAATTACCGTCGCCAATAAATACCAAGGCAAAGTTAATGGCCCTGCCGACTTTAAAGGCTTTAACATTGGCGTACCTTTCCCCTATTCGATGCACAATCTCTTGCTGCGTTACTACTTAGCCACAGGAGGGATCGACCCCGATAAAGATGTCAAAATTCGTGCCGTACCACCACCCGATAGTATCGCCCAATTAGTAGCAGGAGACATCGACGCTTACCTAATGCCCGATCCGTTTAATCAACGGGCAGTTTACGAGGAGGCTGGTTTTATTCATAAATTAACCAAAGAATTATGGCCAGGACATCCTTGTTGTGCTTTTGCTGCTAGCGATGCTTGGATTGAAGAAAATCCTAATACCTTTAGATCTTTAAACAAAGCCATCATTGAAGCGGCTGGCTATGCCCGCGATCCTGCAAACCGTCCTGAAATTGCCAAGGCGATCTCCGAACGGGCGTTTCTCAATCAGCCAGAGGAAGTAGTAAAGGCAGTCTTGACTGGTAATTTTGAAGATGGTCAGGGTAATACCAAAGAAATTCCCGATCGCATTGATTTCGACCCCTATCCTTGGCAAAGTTTTGCTAACTGGATCTCTTCTCAGCTAGTGCGTTGGGACTTACAGGGAGATGACAAGGTTAAAGATGCGATCGCCGCTGATAAATATGAAGAGGTTGGTCAAGAGATATTTTTGACCGATTTAGCCAGAGAATTAGCGCTCGAAGTTGGGCAAACTCCTCCAGAAGATATTTATCGTACCGAAACTTTAGAATTTGATACTTTCGACCCCGCCAAGCCCCAGGAATATGTTGATGAACAAATTAAAAAATACGGCGTTTGAATCAGTTAACAGTTATCAGTTATCAGTAGAGTCGAAACTATTCGCCCCCTACCAAAATTCAAGATGCACAGTTAATTGAAAATGACAGTAATACAACAAAAAATAATTAATCAAAAATCGGGTAATAAATTAATTGATAACGAAAACGTTAGAGCATTGCTTTTGTTCCTACTTTCTTTAGGAATATTCTTGCTATTTTGGGAAGTGGGGGCGAGAATGAAACTGTTTGCCAAAGGGATGCCCACCGCCTCTTTAACCATTACGGAATTATGGTATTGGGTAACTCATCCTTTTTATAACAATGGCCCTAACGATTTGGGTATTGGTTGGAATCTGTTAATTAGCTTGAGGCGAGTTGCAATCGGCTATACTTTAGCATCATTAATCGCCGTGCCGTTGGGCATTCTAGTAGGCATTTCCCAAATTGCTTTTAAAGCTTTTAATCCTTATTTTCAACTCCTAAAACCCGTGTCTCCTTTAGCCTGGTTGCCCTTGGGATTATATATTTTCCGCGACTCGGAAATGACAGGAATTTTTATTATTACCATTGCCAGTATCTGGCCCACCTTAACCAATACTGCGTTTGGGGTTGCTAATGTGGACTCTGATTATCTCGATGTCTCTAAAACCCTTGGTGCATCGCGATGGCGAACGATATTCAAAGTAATTATCCCTGCGGCTTTACCTAATATTATTTCTGGGTTGCGAATCAGCATGGGGATTTCCTGGTTAGTGATTGTAGCGGCGGAAATGCTTTTAGGGACAGGACTAGGCTATTTTATCTGGAATGAATGGAATAATCTTTATATTCCCAATATTTTGGTGGCGATTTTCATTATCGGCATTGTGGGCATTATCCTCGATCAAATCTTTGCCTATTTAGAAAAACTGGTATCTTTCGGCAAACAATCATCATGAATACTTCTTTCTCATCTAACAATCATGCAGTGACTACAGATAGTGCTACCGATGCCCAAATATCTTTGCGTCATATTTCCAAGGTTTTTCCTGGTAGGGGTGGCTGGCTGAATAAAATTACAGGACAAGCCTCCTCAGATTTTGTGGCGATCGAGGATATTCATCTCGATATCGAACATAATACTTTTGTCTCGATTATTGGGCCTTCTGGCTGCGGTAAATCTACCCTGCTGAATATTATTGCGGGATTGAGTTCTGCTACTAGCGGCGAGGTAATAATTAATGGAGAAATAGTAGATAAACCAGGGCCCGATCGCGGTATGGTGTTTCAAAGCTATGCCCTCATGCCTTGGATGACGGTACAAGATAACATCAAGTTTGCTGTCGAAACTGTCTATTCAAAAATGCATGTCAAACAACAACAGCGAGTTATTAAAGAAAATATCCAATTAGTTGGTCTGACAGGGGCAGAAAAAAAGCGTCCCCACGAACTATCAGGAGGAATGCGTCAAAGAGTTGGAATTGCTAGAGCTTTAGCCATAAATCCCCAGATTTTACTCATGGACGAGCCATTTGGAGCTTTGGATGCCCTAACTCGCGGCTTCCTCCAAGACGAAATCGAGCGTATTTGGGAACAACAGCGCAAAACCGCGATCATGATTACCCACAGTATCGACGAGGCTTTACTACTATCCGATCGCATTGTGATGATGACCAAAGGGCCAGCAGCACGAATTGACGAAGTATTAGATGTGCCTTTCCCCCGTCCTCGCGATCGCAATACTGTAGAAAACCATCCAGCGTATCTGAAATTGAAAAAAGAAATGGAAGATCATTTATATCGCGAAACCAGGGCAGTAGAAGAAGCCCAAATCAAACCGTAGGGGCGTTTGGCTAAACGCCCTCCCCAATCAATAATAAGGAGTAAGAATTATGCCGATCGCAGAAATCACTGAAAAGCTATTAGCAGCTAAAAAAGAAAAAGGAATCACCTTTGAAGATTTAGAAAAAGCAGTAGGACGAGATGAAACTTGGATTGCCTCGGTTATCTATCGTCAAGCCAGTGCAGATATGGACGAAGCCACTAAAATTGTCACTACTTTGGGTTTACCCGAATCGATGGCGGAGATCCTAACCGTACCCCCATTAAAAGGTTCCCTCGAACCCCAAATCCCCACCGATCCCTTAATCTATCGCTTCTATGAAATCATGCAGGTATATGGAATGCCCATCAAAGCCGTAGTTCACGAAAAATTTGGCGATGGGATTATGAGTGCGATCGATTTTTCTGTGGAAGTAGAGAAAGTAGAAGATCCTAAAGGCGATCGCGTACAGATAATTATGTGTGGTAAATTCCTACCCTACAAGAAGTGGTAAATTGCTATTTCTCTAAGCAGAGATAGTTTTTTTAAGTGAGGCGATCGTAACGGCAAATGCTTATTTGCCCTTATATACTAAACACCAAACTTATCAATTTGTTCTTTCAGGTAAGCCTGTGGTTGTTTGGGGTCTAGTTCGTCAAATTTGAGCTTTTCCACTCTTAATAGTTCTTGTGGTGGATTTGCACCCAATTCCTCGGCTAATTCTCTAGCTAAGTCAGTGAGAAATATTTGTTCGCCGATTTCCTGGTAATTAGCTTTCTCTTCTGGCAAGTAGTCCCAGCGCACTAACTGAGTGGAAATCCAGGTGGCAAAACTCTTCCAAGGATAAGGATCGAACTTGATTCGATCGGGTATATCTAAATTATTACCTTGTCCATCGGTAAACTTACCTGTCATGACCGCTTCTAAGACTTCAACTGGTTGGTTGAGATATTGTCGGGGTGCGATCGCGGCTGCTATTTCTTTACGGTTTTCGGGTTTATTAGCATAGGTTGCACCATCGATGATTGCTTTATTTAATGCCCTAAAGGTATTGGGATGTTCTTCGATCCAGGCATTACTAGCGGTAAAGGCACAACAGGGATGTCCCTGCCAAATATCTTTAGTGAGAATGTGGATAAAACCAATATCATCGTGGACTACTCTTTGAGTAAAGTTATCGGGCAAGATAAAAGCATCAATTTGTCCCGTTGCCATTTTCGCGATCGCATCTGGAGGAGGTAAAACAATAGTTTTGACATCTGTATCGGGATTTAAACCAGCAGATGCCAGGTAATAGCGCAGAATTAAATTATGGTTGGAATAGTCATAGGGAATACCAATGGTAAAGCCTTTGAAGTCCGCAGCACTATTTATTTGGCCTTTATGCTTATTAGCAACTGCAATTCCCTGACCATTATTATTTTCAATACTGGCAAGCTTGACAGGAAAAGCCGTCGAACCTAATCCTAAAGTCATAGCGATGGGCATGGGTGCTAGCATATGATAAGCATCTAACTCACCTGCGATCGCCGAATCTCGAACGACTGACCAACTAGAATACTTTTGCAACTCTACATTCAAGCCATGCTTCTGATAAAAACCCAATGGATCGGACATAATGATCGGTGAGGCGCAGGTAATCGGCAGAAAAGCAACTTTAAGCTCGGTCTTTTCTAAATTAGCTGGATCGATGGGTTCTTTATCGGGAGGTGTAGTAGATGCCTGTTGTTGACCGTTACAGCTTGCCAAAGTTACTAAAGCTGCGCCTATGGCTACATTACGCAAAAATTGGCGACGGGTAAAGCGACTATTACGAATCGTATCGTTAAAAAACTCGCTCGATCTATGACCAAATGCCGCACGAAAAGCTTCGTTTAAACCTCCTGCTTGCTTAATTAATTCGTTAACTAAGCGTTCCCGTTTAGCATTGCCCCCTCCCGCCATTTTGAGAAATAAAGCCTTTTGTAAGTCAGCCTGACTAATACTGTCAGCGATATCTAACGCTTGCTGATTGTATGCACCCATCTTAAGCAAATCGTCAATCAAATCATCTGGCTGGCTTGGCATATCTGCCATAAACTTCCAGTGATCTGCGGTACTATGAAACTGACCGCAAACCAAACACTTTAAAGCTAAATCTTGAACATCTCCGCGATCGCATGATAGGTCTTCCCATTGTTTTGCTGTAGAGTTCTGGGCGTTCAAAAACATAGCTGGCAATCCTTACCTAATA
>JASJDX010000028.1 GCA_030064975.1 Pleurocapsa sp. MO_192.B19 | reverse complement strand
ATCGCCTGTTTATCTTGATAATCAATATCTACGGATTTTAGCTCAGGGTCTTCTAGTAATTTACCTTCTACATCCCATTGATAAAGTAATAGTTCTGAAGAACGTTCGTAGAGTTTTGCTCTGTCTCTGGGTAAATCTTGATTGCGGTTGAGAATAGCCATCATGGTTAGCAACAGAGGGTTAGCTGCTAACTGTTGAATTGCTTGGGATTCTCTAATTGCTTTACTAATGCGTTGTTTACGGTCTTGTTTCTTCTGGCTTTCGGTAGCTTCGTCATAGGTTAAATCGTGCCATTTTTGCAAAAAGTCTTCGATTTGTTCTGGTTCTAAATCCTGCAACATGAAGTGATGAAACTCAGCATCTTTGAGTTGTTGGGGTTTGTAACCAATAATTCTGGAAGTTACAATTACTTTTACCTGGGGATAGGTTTGAGTAAAGTTGTGGATTTGAGTAATAATATTTGCTCGTTGCTGCGGATCGAAAACTTCATCTAAGCCATCAAATAAAACCCTAACTTCACCTTGTTTAAGTCGCTTATCTAGTTCATGTTGATTGAGATGACCAACCCAGCTACTACCTTTGTGAATAAATTCTAGAAAATTCTGACATCGTTTGTCTACAAAATCTTGAATATAGGTTCGCAGTTCAATTAATAAAGTAATTGGATGGGAAGGTAACTCTTTGAGGGGTAATTTTGCCCACTCCACCGCTAGATATTGCAACAGAGTAGATTTCCCCGAACCAGGATCGCCTAAAATCACTAAGTATTTGTATTTATTGTCTTTGATGACTTCCAGAACAGACCTAATTTGCTGATTTGTATATGCTCTTTTATAGCGTTCTAACTCTTCTTGGCTGATTTCCCTTTCTAGCTCTCCCTGTTCCTTGAGTTTACGTTGTAAATCTTTAGGTAGCTCGTATACTTGCGGTAAATATTCCTGACATTCTTTGACCTTTTGAGGAATAAATACCTGATATATTTTTAATTCTTTGTCGTAGGTATAACCACTGCTATCAAGACTTTCTAACTTGAGATTGCCATATTTTTCGAGAATGGTTTCTTGATATTGAACTAAATTAAAATCGGGCGAAATGCCAGCAATTTCCCGTAAATTTTTACTGTCTCGTTCTTGCCGTTGAAAATCTAGTAAAGGTCGCAGTTCTTCTGATTCATGGAAGATTTTTTTGACTATTTTTAAATATGCTGTCGCTAGTTCATCCCAGTTGAATTCATCTGGTAAATCTTTTAAACCTAAATTATCCCAGGTTTCTTTTAAAGCTTTAATATCTATATTATTGTAGTTTTCCTTAAAGGGAGTTCCCAAAATTTGTCGTACCGATGGTTCTTTCAGAAATTGATTTAAAGGTTTTTGATATCTCTCTCGCTTCTCCTCTGGTAACTTTAAATCGTCAGCTAAATGATTATTGATTAGGATTAAAAATGCGGTAATCGCTGTTTCTGCTGCATTATCAATAGATTCTTTCCCTAGTAAATTGATTACTGTTTCCCAAATAGAACCAGAAACTCCTGAAAGCTTATCTTTGGCAACGTCTTTTAACCAATCTTGGAGAACATCTTTGACCCACTCTTTGGTTTTATCTTTGTTTAACTCTTCTAAAACTGACTTATAAACAAATTTAGCTGTGCTGGTCAGACCCCAAGTGGCAATTAAAGTAATCGGTTCAACCATAGGTAATTAGAAAAAGCTGTCGTACTTCCTGATTTTAGCGATTACTCACTTATGAGGGATAAATTATGAGGGATGAGGAGTGAGGATTGTTGATTGATGAAAAGTTGATTGAAAAACTTGCGCTCTTGCTACTTGCTATTTCATCCAGAATCTTTCATCCAGAATCGGTTAATCCTTCATCCAGAATTTTTCATCCCTCGTATCCCACCACCCCTCATCCTTTATTACTTATTACTTATTACTTATTACTTCTGAGTCGGTGAATCCCTCCTCTCTCCTCATCCCTCATCCTTCATCCTTAATCCCTCATCATTTCCCTTAAGCACCGACTCGTCGTAGTTTCTTAATGATGGGTATTTCACTGTCATAAACTCGTTTAACCCCATCTCCTAAAGCTGTTTCTACAGTACGAATATTTTTAACTAACTCAATAAAATCTTGGGATTCGAGGGATGCTGATTGATCGCTACCCCACATAGTTCGATCTAGGGTAATATGACGCTCAACTGCACAAGCACCCAAAGCTACTGCAGCAATAGATGCAGATAGACCCGTTTCATGACCAGAGTAGCCAATGGGAAGACCATAACGTTGTTTTAGAGTTGATATGGTTCTCAGGTTTAATTCTGCTGGTTGAGAAGGATAGGTACTGGTACAGTGCATGATAATTAGATTATCTTTACCGAGAATTTCCACAGCATGATCTATTTGTTCTAAATTACTCATCCCAGTAGAAAGAATAATCGGACGCTTGTATTGGAGATGATGTTTGAGGAGATGGTCGTCAGTCAAAGAAGCGGAAGCAATTTTATAGCAAGGAGGCTCAAACTGTTCGAGAAAGTCCACTGAAGCCTCATCCCAAGCGGAAGCAAACCAGAGAATATTATTAGACTTACAGTAAGCAGCAATTTCTTGATATTCTTCTTTACCAAATTCCAAACCATATTTAAGGTCGCCATTGGTACTACCAAAAGGATTTTCTCTAGGACGAGCTAAATCTTCTGGAGTATAGACCACATCTACGGTGCGTTTTTGAAATTTAACCCCATCGCATCCGGCAACTACCGCAGCAGCAATTAATTTTTTGGCTATGTCTAGACTACCGTTATGGTTAATGCCAATCTCGGCAATAATAAAAGTAGGTTGATTTTCTCCTACTAGGCGATCGCCAATTTTAACTGTTTGATTCATAATTCTTGCTCCTAAAAATAGTGTTTAAAGTATTCCAAACTACCAAACGCTACGTCCACCATCGATCGCAATATTTTGTCCAGTCATATAGCGAGAAGCATCCGAACAGAGAAACTGAATTGCCCCTCGATATTCATCGCGGTTTGCCATTCTCCCCATCGGAATTAAGTTAGTCAGACGAGTCACAAATTCTTCTCCTTGATTGTTATAAACTCCCCCAGGAGATAGAGCATTAACCCTTACTCCTTGGTCTGCCCAATAAGTAGCTAGATAGCGAGTTAAGCCTATTAGAGCCGTTTTGATCACTGAATAGGTAACGGGTTTGACTGGTTGCTGAACTTTGGACAATTCTGGTTTTTGATAAAGTCTTTGGTCGGGGGCAATAATGGAAAGATCAGAAGCAATGTTGAGAATCACACCATAGCCACGCTTTGCCATATCTGTACCAAAAGCCTGACTACACAAAAAAGCTCCCGTCAATCCTACTTCAAGCTGAAAGTTCCACTGTGATAACGGAAAATGTTCAAAGCGAGATACTTCTACCAGATTATTATCGGCATTCACTTTAGGGTCGATCGCTGCATTATTAATCAGGATATCTATTTGGCCGTTGTTATTTACCTGTTCCTGTACTGACTTAATAGAAGTAATACTGGTGACATCCATTACATAAGTCTGGATTTGCTCCTCTGAAAACTCAGTCTTTAACTTCTGTGCTACATTTTGCAGATTATCTTTACTAATATCTGTCAGCACCACCGTCGCTCCTAATGCTGCTAAAGCTGCTGCGTGTTCTTTGCCTAAAAGTCCTGCTGCTCCAGTGATTAGGGCGGTTTTCCCTTTTAGATCGTAGTAATTACTCTTCATTCATCCATTCTTAAATCTTCTAACATTTGAGTCCCAGTAAACCGAAAAGCCCAACTCCAAACTCCGAACTCCGAACTCCGAACTCCAAACTCAACCCCTAATCTGACCTCCATCGACAACATAGATTGCACCAGTAGCAAAAGAAGCTTTAGTGGATAGAAGAAAGGCAGCAAAGTTAGCGATTTCTTCTGGTTTACCTAGCCTTTGTAGAGCAACTTCACGCTCTAACATGGTCTGAACGACCGTGGGATTCTCTTGTAATTTCCTTGCCCAAGTTCCCCCTTCTGCTAGAATATTCCCTGGTGCGATCGCATTAATTCTAATTTCCTGTTTGGCTAGAGGTCTGGCAATGCCTTTGACATAGCTATTGAGAGCCGCTTTAGCTGCGGAATAGGTAACAGGTGCGCCTAAAGTTTCTAAACCGCAGATAGAAGAGATACAAACAATCGATCCGCCACTGGCTGCTAAGAGTTTCCGTGCAGCTTCTACCATATTAGTAGTAGCGAAAAGATTGAGGTTAATTACTCTGTGCCATTCTTCAGGAGTTTCTTGTCCTGGAGGTACTGATGCACCACTACCCACATTACAAACTAATAAATCTAATCCGCCCCATTTTCGGGCGACGGCATCAATTAACAGTTGACATTGTTGAGGTTGAGTTACATCTGCTACATGAAAGCTGACGCGCTCTACCCAATTAGCAGCAATACTAGCAATTTCCTGGTCTTGACGAGCATTAAGAGCCACACAACAGCCTTCTTGATGTAGAATTTTGGCGATCGCTAACCCAATACCCCTACCTGAACCTGTAACTAATACTCTTTTACCTGTAAGCCCTAAATCCATAATTTACTAAGCATTGGTAATAAGTTGTCTTACTAAATCTCGATAGGTACATAAAATTCCAGCATGGTCATTATCAACTGCACGAGCAGTTTGCAAAATATATTGTCCCTGATAATTAGCTTCTTTGAGTAACTTAAACACTAGAGGTAAATTGGCGTTACCTTTTCCCAAAGGAACAGTAGTTCCTCCCAAGAGCCGATCTTTAACATGAACGTTGTCAATATAAGAACCGTAGGTAGTTATTTCTTCAGCAGGATCGTAACCTAGAGCAGCACTATTACCGATGTCGTAGTTAATCCCAAAGTATTTATTATCCAAATTAGAAATTAGCTTCAGAAGTGCAGCAGAGGAAAAATCAGACTCAAAGACTATTTGAAGGTTGCCATCTACTAAGATCGGGCGAATAGTCTCTAGTCCTCGATAGAGATTATCGATCTGCTGCTGATTTTCCAGACTGCCATTATCGACTAAGGGAACTACAACATAGCTGATTTCTAAACTAGCAGCAGCAACTAGGACTTCTGCCATTTGCTCCAATAGCAACTGTCTTTGGCTTCCTTCTGACTTCCAAAAAGGAGCTTGCATAAAACAATCTCCTGTCAAAGAGCGAATGCTAATACCGTATTGACTGCATAGCTGACTAATTTGCTGACGACCCGATCTAGTCATTAAGGGGTTTTCATCCAGTCTTTCTTGGTCAATAGTCCATTCCATAAGCTCAAAGCCAAGATTGTGAGCTATCTTAAATTCTGACTGCCAATGTGACCAAGGAAAGGCTTGAATTTTACCCTCTTCAATCGGAGAAAGTCGCCCCTGCATAAAACCGATTTGAGTCATATTCTTCAAATTAGTTAGTAAACATTCAACCACTGTAGGGACATAGCATACTACGTCCCTACTAAGTAATACCTTTAGCTGTCCAACCACCATCCACAAAGATATCCTGACCTGTCACATAAGCAGAGGCATCAGAAGCTAAATAAACTGCTGCACCCATAAAATCTTCGGGCTTACCCCAACGTGGCACAATCATGTGTTTTAAGCGTTGTTGATGAGTTTCAGGATTGGAAAAACTTTTTTCTGTCATGGAGGTTGCCACATAGCCTGGAGCAATATTGTTAACGCGAATATTATCTTTAATCAAATCCATCGCCAATCCTTTGGTCATCATTCGCAAACCACCTTTAGCAGCTACATAGCCAGGATTACCAGGAAAACCGACTACACTATTAATACTGGTGATATTAATAATCGAACCACCGCCAGATTTTGCCATGTAGGGTGCTGCTGCTAAACTGCCAGCGTAAGGAGCGCGTAAATCTACCTCTAGGGTGCGATCGAAGTTAGTTAATTTTTCTTCTAGGGTATCAGTATCTTTTAGAGGTAAAGTAATTCCTGCTGCATTAACCAAAATATCCAGCCGCCCGTGGTGTTCGTAAAGTTCCTGACACAGTTTTTGGATTTCTTGAGGGTTGGAAACATCGCAACGTTTATAGTTGAGGTTATCTATAGATTCCCATTGAGGCTTTTGCGATCGCCCAGTGCCGTAAGTTGTAGCCCCTGCCTGAGCAAGTCCGCTAGCAATACCCGCACCAATTCCTCTTGAAGCTCCAGTCACAATAGCAACGCGATCCTTTAAAGAAAAAAGTTGTTCGATATAACTATTCATATGGTTTATCCCATTTCAACTATTGAGACTAAAATTTGATAAGTAACTCTATATTAAACAACGGTCGAAGTTACTCCGCCTTGCAAAGACGGAGTAACTTCGACTTCGTCAATGTAACAAGATAACGTAGGGTTTTTGAGCAGATAAAGGTCGAAACTGAATCAAAAAAAGAAACTTTTCCTAACTATGCAATAATTGCCCCCTCTTAAAACCTCTGTACGCTTAAAATCAAATTTTATAATGATTCTAGCATTAAAAGTGTAACATCCCTCATTAACATAGTTAACAGAAAATCTTCTGCTAATTTTGGGAAGTCGTTTATTGAGTAGCCAATGTCTCAAGAATTAGATCGCAGACTTCTCTGACTGCTCCGTAACCTCCTCGATTTGTAGTAATGATTTGAGCAATATTTTTAATTTTGGGGACAGCATTCCCAACAGCAATAGGTATACCAACATAACTCATACAGGCAAGATCGTTAACATCATTACCCACATAGGCAACTTGTTCTAGGCTAAGGGAACGTTTCGCTACTATTTGCTTGAGTGCTGCTAACTTATCATCACAACCATGAATACAGTCTATATTCAATTTCTGACAGCGAGCGCGGACTACTTGATTAGCTTCGGTGGAGAGGACTAAAATTTCTACACCTTTTTCTTTAAGACGAGCAATTCCCCAGCCATCTCCTCGATTACACCATACCGATTCTGTACCATCTTGACTGACTAAAACTCTGTTATCAGTTAAAACTCCATCAAAATCAAGAATCAGTAACTTGATTTGACTGAGATTAGAGCAATCTGGAGCGGATTCTGAAATTGAATCTGTTAACTCCGTAATGTCTTGGGCAAACTCTTGGCGAATTGGCGTAATTTTAGGTTGGTTTTGTCCTAAAGATGCTTCTACAGCTTCACAAAGCACATGACAGATGGTGGTATGAGCTTCCTGAATTCTAGCAGTTCGAGATGAGGGAACGCATAAGTTCAATTGGCATAGGTTTTCTAACTCTCCACCAGTTTCTCCCGTTAATCCAATAACACTCAGCCCTCTAGCTATGGCTGTTTTTACTCCTTCAATAATATTCCGAGAATTCCCACTGGTACTGATGGCTAAAATCAAGTCTCCTGAAGTTCCCAATCCTTCGATTTGACGCGCAAAGAGTCGATCTAAACTATAGTCATTGGCGATCGCCGTAAGGACAGAGGTATTCGTAGTTAGAGCAATGATTGGCAGAGAAAGACGCTCTTTCTCAAAACGACCAACTAATTCTGCTGCGATGTGTTGTGCTTCAGCAGCACTACCACCATTACCCATTACTAAGATTTTGTTTCCTTTTCTTAGGGTAGAAATTATTTCTTCGGCGGCTCTAACTATCTTCGGGATCGTGTTTGCCAGTAATTTCTGTTTGACTTCGATACTCTCTCGTATCGAAGAATCGATTAGAGCTTCAATCTCAGAAGCTACTAGACTGCTTGGACTCGACTGACTCAAATTCATAGTTAGTAAAAATGTCCTGCATTATTGAATATGTAAATTGAGCAATATAATTAAGAGGCACTATCTCAGAACTTACTGTAAGAGAATTTCAGGTTGCAATTCAATTCCTAAAGCTTGATAAAATCCCCAATTAAGCTTATAAGCCGCAACGCGAGCGCTCGTTTCTTCAATCACCCACTCCAACCAAGCTTGTAAGTTATCAATCAGGTTATCTGACTTCTCCATTTCCCTATTCTCCAAACTGAGCAACATTTCAGGATTAGGATCTAGTCCAACGACTAATAAACTCTGATTCTGGGAAATCGCCTTATTTAATTTGGTCAAAAAATTCATTTTCTTTTGCTCTTAATTAAGATGTATCATAGAGAGATGTTACACCCAAAAAACCCAAACTATTATCTAAAATATCTGAGAATCTTAAAAAGGTTTGGGTAGACTTTTAGGTGTTTCGAGCCGACTGGGTATTGTATATGTTTCGATTCTACATGGGGGGCTACCATTCCTCTCAAGATACTGTTGGCGAATTAAATAGAAGTTTCGAGAGCCGCAAAACGAGAAGTACGAGTTCGCGCTCTGGGGATTTGTTCAAACTAATTACTAAGTCGAGATAAATTAATCGCCGCAGCAATAGCAATATGCTGTAGATGGGTTTTGGCGAATCCGATGTAACGGGAACGTCGCAAGTCATTCACTCGAACTCCCTGCGAAATGGTGCCTTCAATCCCAGCGCGAGGAGCATATTGAGCCTGAAATTCAACAGTTGTTTGTTTTTGTCGTGCTGCCTGTAAAGCTTGATGTTGAGCCATTGGTCGTAGTTTAAGGACACGAGGAGCTTTGGCTGCTTTAGTACAACGCACCCGTTGGTCACAACTGGCACAAATAGAGAAATGAAAACGAACTTCCACCACTGAATTGTTAGAATCATCCTGAAGACAACGCCAACCACGACTTCTTTGACCCAGAGGACAGATCACTTGGGTAGGTTTTTTAGATTTAGGCAGAAGTAAAATGTACCTCAGTAAACTGAGAAACGCTATAGAGGCATCCAAAGCTAAGGGTAAACACTTATTTACAAAAAAAGCACTGCCTTCAGTTAAGACAGCGCGACAATAAATTATTATTTGGTTATGTTATCTGGTTAAATTTTGGTGAACGTGGAGAAAGTATTACATTGAAGCAAAATTTATTCTCTCTCTTTTTCCTTTCTCCAATTTGCTTTTAGTAGCTTCAATTCACAAGTATCTTTACAAGTCAGACTAAGCACTGTTAGCAACTAAGTCATAGACTGTGATTAATACCAGTAAGAGAGAAAGAGACAATATTTCCATAGTAAAGTTGAACTCTTCTCTGGGTGGAACTGTAGTTTAATATACAGTTTTTTCATAAGATTATCTTATAATACCAAGTCTCAGGATGTCAAATAAACTGAACAAAAGTGAACTACCAAAACCATTGTTGATTAATTGATTGATTTGTTTATTTATTTATTTATTTATTTATTGACTGCTCACTATGGACTACTAATTGTTCATTAGCAATAGATTCAGGTACATCAAACAATACAGAAGTCATATAATTTTCTGCCCATTCCTCGCCAAAAGCTTTTTCCAAAACACGGCGAGTTTTATCATTTTGTTGTTGCTTAGTACAGTAATACTTTTGTCCAGCCAAATACAATTTCTGTTGTTGAGCAGATATGGGAATTGAGTGTACTGCTTGCTGACAGTGGATGCGAAGATAGCCCGCAGCTCGCTCCAGAAAATCTCGTTCTTCATCTAGATTATGAGGGCGTACAAACAGACAAAAATCCGAAAAAATGTCAGCCCAAGAGGGTAACTCCCTCAATTCTGTAAAGCTTGCCTTTGGTAAAGCTGAAAGTGACTTAATATAACTAGTAGATAAAGTCTTTTCTGGGCTAGTGGGAGACAAATCGGCGATCGCAGCACTAATCCCCCCTCTGCCTGCCACAATATCACAGCCAAACATTGGTAGGGGATATTCGGGGCGAGGAAACATCACACAATGGAGAATATCAAGATTTTTACCCACCTTCGCTAATTCTAAATGCATTTTGCGAAACTGAGGAGTTTGATAACAGCGATTTTCAATCCGCAATCTTTCTCCTTCTAGTTTGCCTTCAACATAACCCAACCCTTCAGGTAAAGAATAGGCTGAAAGCTGTAAATATTTTTGCCAATAGTTAAGAATTCGCTCAGCAAGTCGGTGGATTAAGGGATGTTGTTCTTGGCGCAGTGAAGGTTGGGAAGTTTCTAACATTACGGTTTTAAAAATGCTTTATCTAGGCAAATAAATAATAGTAGCCACAGATGTCTATAAATAAAACGATATACTGAGACTGACTTTATAGATATATTTAGCTATTAATCGTAATAGATTTTAGTGTCGGAGATTTAATTATGTTTGGTTTAGGTATACCCGAAGTAGCTGTAATTGGTCTAGTAGCGATTCTCATTTTTGGTCCCAAGAAAATACCCGAAATCGGTAGCGCACTAGGTAAAACTATACGGGGTTTCAAAGAAGAAATGGATAATCCGCAATTAGATGATGGTAAAGGCAAAGATGAGGGAGAGAAACTTTAAACTTTATCCTGGGCTAACTGACTGTTGAGTACTGTTAAATAAACAATAATGATTTCTACCCAGTTTTTGTGCTTGGTGCGCAGCAAATTTTGCATCCCGCAGGATATGAGCAGGTTGTTGATATTCTTCTGTTCCTAAAACAATGCCAATGCTAATACTGACTTCTATTTGTTGTTGAGAGATACTTAGGGGTGAAGTAAACTGTTGATGGATTTGTTGAGCAATATAAGTAGTGCGATAAATATTCTGTATCTCTGGCAGTAAAACGATGAATTTATCGTTGCCAATACGAGCGAGAGTATCAACTTCACGGATAGAAGACAAAATTTTTTTGACTATTGCCACAATTAATTTGTGTTCAACTAACTGACTTCCAGATTGGTTGATACCTTGCCAGGCACATTCTAAAAATAGCAGCGCAAAACCATAATGGGGATTTTTTTTAGTCCGAATTACCGCTTGATCTAAATGTTTAGAAAATAAGATCCGATTGGGAAGATCTGTTAAGCGATCGTAAAAAGTATCGTGCAGCACTTTTTTAGTTTGCTCTAACTCATTTATTTTCTGATTTAAATGTTTGGTACGTTCTTTTACTTTCTCTTCCAAGGCTGCATTCAATTGACGGATTTCTGCTTGAGCAGCTTGAATACCTAGTTGATTTTTCACCCGGGCAAGAACTTCTTCAATCTGAAAAGGTTTAGCAATATAGTCCGCTCCACCAGATTCAAAGGCTTTAACTTTATCTGAGGCTTCATTAGAAGCGGTAAGAAAAATAATTGGAATATTACAAGTTGCCTCGTTAGCCTTAAGTCGTTGACAAACTTCGTAGCCATTCATCTCTGGCATATGAATGTCCAACAAAATTAAACGAGGAGGCATAGTTTGTACTGCTGTTAAAGCAGTTTGACCACTTTTAACCGCCCTGACTTCGTAACCTTCATTAGTTAAGGTTTCAGATAAAACTTTGAGATTAGCCAAAGTGTCATCTACGATTAAAATATCTTGAGGTACTTTACTAAGGTTTTTATTCATCAGATATTTAGGTTGATTAATAATAAAAAATTGGTTTAATAGCTATTAATATCAAAACCTAAAAATATTCCTTCGTCATTGTTAAATATGCCGAAAATACTATTAATTAAAAGTAATTAAAGGAATCAAAACCCATTAGTTAATGATTAGTGGTGATTTGCGGTAGTTAAATCCATAATTTGTTCAAAACAGAAATTATCAACCAATTTGGCGATCGCTTCAACTACCTCGCAGTGTTCATCAGGAATTTGCTCTAGTAAAGTAAGAATTTCTTTAGCGTTAGCAGCAGTAGCAAAATAGTGAAGCTGTTTGTTCCATTCTGGAGGCATAATTGAAAGTGTTTCAGGTTCTAAAATTAAACTCTCTGACCTTAGTTGAGCAGTCGAAGCTGGGGTTGATTGCTCGTAAATATATTTGACTTGTAGATATTGAGCAATTTTCAACCATAAGTCTTCTTCTTGAAATGGAATGTTCATCAAGTTGTCACATCCAGAAGAGAGAATAAACTGTTTCTGCTCTTTAAAATTGGAAGCGGTTAAAGCAATAATCACCACAGATTGATCCAGACGTTTGATGTGCTGCGTAGCCTCATATCCATCCATAACAGGCATTTGTAGATCCATCAAAATTAAGTGAGGTGACCAACTAGACCAAATGGCGATCGCTTCTTTACCATCAACCGCCTCTTTGACTATGAACCCTACCATTTCAAGTAACCGAGTCAAAAATTGACGATTTTCCCAACGATCTTCTACCACTAAAATTCGTCGTGTTGCTTGGTTAGGCTGTAAGCCAATTACTCGTTGTTTTTCTAGTATCTGAGAGATTGGTTGACCTAAATCTACTTGAATATCAAAACTAAAAGTCGACCCTTGATTTACTATGCTGTCAACGGTAATATCTCCCCCCATTAACTGCACATACTGACGGCTAATTGATAAACCCAACCCTGTACCAGACTGAGATTTACGACCAGCTTCGGTCTGTATAAAAGGAGCAAACAAAGTAGTCAATTCATTTGGTGCAATACCATAACCTGTATCTTCTACTTCAAAAGTAATTTGATGGGGTTTTTGGAGATTATACTTAATTCTCAGGATCACTTGACCTTCTTGAGTAAATTTAACCGCATTTGCCAATAAGTTAATTAAAACCTGGCGTAATTTCTGTTCGTCAGTCTGAACATACTGAGGTAAACTATCAACACGCTCAATTGTGAAATTTAAATTCTTAGATTGTGCTTTTAGTCGTAACATCTCTTCTATCCCTTGGAGCATTCGATACAAATCGAAGTTATTTTTCTCCAAAACTAATCGACCAGCTTCAATTTTAGAAACTTCTAGCACATCGTTGATTAGTGCCATTAAATGTTCTCCACTGTGGTTAATAATTCGGAGTTGTTCAAGATGTTCCCTACTCAGAGATTTATCTCGCTGCATTAATTGAACAAAACCTAAAATAGCGTTCATCGGAGTCCGCAATTCGTGGGTTATCTGGGAAAAAAAAATATTTTTGGCACTGTTAGCAGCTTTGGCTTCTTGTAGTGCGACTGTTAAATCTCTTGTCCGAGATGCTACCTGAGTTGACAAATTTTTCTGCAAATTACGTAACTGGAGATGAGTTTTGACTCTAGCCACCACCTCTTTAATTTGAAATGGTTTGGTGATGTAATCTACTCCGCCAACACTAAACGCATTAACTTTGTCCAGAACTTGGTCTAAAGCACTCAAAAAAATCACAGGAATTAAACTGGTGTTGGGGTCTGCTTTTAATTTTTGACAAACCTCGTAGCCATCCATCTCTGGCATATTAATATCCAGTAAAATCAAATCTGCCCAACCCGATTGAGCGATCGCAATACCCTCAGAGCCTCTTTCGACTGAACGAACTGCATATCCTCTCCTAGTGAGTATTCTAGATAACAAATCTAAGTTATCTAGTACATCATCAACAATTAGGATCTTGTCCTGGGTAGTTAGAGATAGATCTGGCATTGGTGTCACTTTCAGGAGATATTTAGAGAGAACACTATCTTAACTGTTATGTATTGTGTTATGTGTTGGGTAGAAATTATTAATTATTAATTAGTTTATTAAACCAGGTTTCAAAGCGATCGCCTAAAGCCGCTAGAGAATATTCTGACTCTGCTTGTTGACGACATAGTTGACGGTTAATTCGATCGATCTTGTTGATTGCTTCTACTAGTCCTGTAACGCTATCTGGTTCAACGAGCCAGCCTGTTTTACCGTGTTTAACAATTTCTGAAGGACCACCACGGTGATAGGCAATAATTGGCACGCCACAGGCTAAAGCTTCAATTGCCACATTCCCAAAAGCTTCAATCCAACGGGGAGTCATCAATAAAGCGCGACATTTACCTAAAGCTTGCTGTAGTTCGACCGTGGTCAAAAATCCCTGGTATTCTATGGGTGCATCAGGAAAATCTCGACAAATCTGCTCCCAATAATCCTGGTCTTGTATTTTGCCAAAAATTTTAAGCGGCGTACCTGTAATATTAACCGCTGCCACGGCATCCTCTAAGGCTTTTTCAGGAGCAATACGTCCTAACCAAGCTAAGCTTGCTTCAGGGGTATCGTTATATTGATAGAGAGATAAATCAATAGCACTACTCAAAATCTCACAGTTATCAGCAAAAGGAAAAGTGTCAGCTTGAGATTGTGTATATACGCCAAAAGTACCAGGGTATTGCTGAATTACTTGGTTCATAATGCGATCGCTTGCTACTGTCATCGACCCCATACTAATCAAGTGAGCAATAGTAGTATCAAAAAAAGGGGTTAAATAAAAAGGTAGCCAATCAAAGGCAAAATTAACCAACAAGTCATATTTATGCTGTACCTTGCGGGCATAGTCCCACATATTAGCTAATACCGAATTATCGGGTAAACAAATTGATACATCGCGGCTTTGAGTTTGGACAGGGATTTGTAAATTTCCCGCAATAGCTGTCACCCGAATATTGGTTAAAAAAGAACCTTCAGGAGCAACCACTTCTAACTTATGTCCTCGGCGCAGTAATTCTTGGGCCAGATTTTGGACAGTTAATTCTACTCCTCCCCCCTGTCCAGAACCTAATGAGCCAACAGAAGTAGATAAAAAAAGAATTTTAAGCATTATTCATCTTGAACAAAATTATTAGTATGATGCCATAAACTAAATTTGCTTGGTTTGACCATTACGAGAAGCCAGATCCTCTATGGTGCTTTTTGAATAATCTTGTGTAATGGAAGGAAGAGACATTTGATTAAATTGTTTTAATGCCCATTGAGCAGTTTGCCGTACTTCATGATCAGAATCATTGATCATCTGATGTAGTTGGTCAGTTATCTGAGACATTGGTTCATATAAAGCGATTAAATCATGAATTGCGTTTTTTCTTACTTCAGAATTAGGATCTTTCAAAGAAGCAAACAAAGCATTATTTATCGGTTGCAAACTATTGTGAGCAATCTGAGTTATCGCATCGAGAATCAGATTCTTATCTAAGGGATCTGCTTGAGGCATAATTTCAATTAAAGATTCTATTCCCCTAGGATCTCCTGCTTGAGCTAGTCCCCAAATCGCCTTGCGTCTTAAATCGCGATCGCTTTGTTGTAAGTCCTGAATTAATTCAAAAACAACATCAATTTCAGTCGTATCAGAACTTACTATTTTCACTCTTCCTGCTACATCAGCTTCTACTCGCACCTGAGCATTTTTTAGAATCAAATCTTGAGAGTCTTTAGATTTATACTGATTCTCATCGAGACTATCACTATTAGAAATAGTAATAGCTCCAATAGATTGACGAAATTGTTTTTTGTTGCTTACAAGTTCTGACTCAGAATCGGCAACTGTAGTTATAGACAGTTGACTCGAAACAATCTTTTTCTCATCCAACAATTCACTTTCATCATTAACCAAATCAAGATTAGTTTGCTCTTTTAGGTTAACTAATTCATTATTTGCCTTTTGATTTTGGTTCTGCTCATCTTTTTGAAATAAAGACCAGAGAATAATCAACGATAGCAAGGAAATGATTACCATAGCCACAAGAGACCAACGTTTACTAATTGCTAGTGGCTCTTCTTCGCTAGTTTGGCTACTGAATGTTTGTGTCTCTGCTTCTACTTCTATAATCGGTTCTTCTGGCAGTTGTTTTTGAGTATTATACTGTGCTAAGTCAACCTCAGAATTAGCACGATCAATATCGCTTTTAGATCTATTATTAGATTGAGCGATCATCTTATTCAAAACAGAATTAGATGTTAAAATTTCTGCTTTTACAACCAAGCTGTTTGAAAGTGTAGTTACACTGGATAAAGCTATATAGATAATAACAAATATAAAACGCTCATAAATCATAAGAATTAGTTAGCCATAAAAATAATTCGCGCTGTATTAAAAATCAAAACCTTCGGTTAACACTGACAAATGACAAACGGAAATTATTTCAAGTAACTAGCAAAAAAGGAATAATCTATCAAATCCTAACATTGAAATGAAGGGAATAACTAAAGGCTAGTAGTCAAAGATGACTCTGCCGTAAAAGCGGCACAGCGAGTTGTGAAGAGGAGTCCCGTACAGAACGCGAAGCGTTCAAGCTTCGCTTAGACTCTTAACTTGCACATTCTGAAATCCTTGCCCAGTTAAGGTTTTATCTTTAGTAGCCAATGTGCTTGTTTTAATCTATTGCGGGAGCAAAAACTGCACCCGTTAGAAGCTGAGATCTTGCACCTAATATGTAATTTATCTGTCGTATTAGGTTAAAGGTTAAAGCGAAAAGCAGACCACACCGTTGAATGTTTGCTCCTACATAGGAAGGTGACCCCGCTGCGGTTTCTACAGCTTGGGAACGTGCCTTTTTGGACGGAACAAGAAAGGTAATAAATTGATTATCAAGCCTATTTATAACTTGGCTTATTTAAATTGTAAAATTGACCAACGGTCACAGCAGGCTTTGTCGTTAGAAGGCGGAGTAATCTGTGACTTGAGAAAACCTAATATTTAATCTTTATTCATAAGCTTAAGATAATTATGAACTTTGCACAATGCATTATTTTGAGTTGAAAATAACATTTTTATTGACCAAGCAAATGTTGTTAAAACTATTGAAAATCATCAATTTACTTTTAACTTACATCCCGTGTTAGTACAAAAAAACTAAATAACTTGAGATTAGTAATCAATTTAATGCCCTTTACCCTTTTATTTTTACCCTTTATTTTTATAGCGCAGATAAGTTACATATTAGTGCAAGATTTTAGTTTAAGGGTTTTAGCATCCAATCAAATCTAGTAGACATGGACGTAAGTAAAGACAACATTTAAATAGATGATAGAACCTATCAAGTAATAGATAAATGTTACCAATCCTGTCGAAAATATTATATTTTGTCTGGGTAATTTAGAGAGTTTAAGCAAATTAGCAAATCAATTCATGCCTGTATTCTAAAAATGCCCAACATCGAGTTTTTGCTGCTGTTGTGCTATCAATAAGCAATCACTAATGATAATAAGTAAAGCACACCAAGTATTGTTCGCGAACAATGCTTGTCTTGAGTATTTTGACTCGCTATTTTAGGTTTTTATTGCTCTTGCCGTATCAATCTACTCAATACTACATTTCAACGTGCGTCAGGTGAATTTTATACTAGTCAGGACAATAATAGTAACTTTTGAAATAAGAAGGTCGATCGCGATAACATTGAAAACAATTATGATTTGCTTGATTGTCAAAGGTACACCGCCTTCAGAAGAAGAAGTCTGCTATGAACGTTGGTCAAAATTCAGCATGAAGATAGCCTGGTTAGAAAAGTTTGACAACTAGCAAAAATTCTTCAAAGTGGTAATAATTAATTTTTATTCAAAAATAATAACCAAGATATACAGGAAATATATAACTAATGACAGATAAACTAATTCGAGCCACAGCAGCTGACGGTGGTATTAGAGCCGTTGGAGTTATTACCACCAATTTAACGGAAGAGGCAAGACGCAAACACGACCTTTCTTATGTGGCAACAGCCGCATTAGGTCGCTCAATGGCTTCTGGATTACTTTTAGCTTCTAGCATGAAAAAAGAAGGCTCTAGAGTTAATATTCATGTCAAAGGAGATGGTCCTCTGGGAACAATTTTGGCGGACGCAGGGTTAGACGGTACAGTAAGGGGATATGTCCAAAACCCTCAAGTAGAGCTACCTCCTAACGATAAAGGGAAGTTAGATGTGGGCAAAGCAGTTGGTCAGAATGGTTATCTGCACGTTGTCAGAGATGTAGGTTATGGACAGCCATATTCTAGTACCGTAGAAATAATTTCAGGAGAAATCGGAGAGGACGTAGCCAACTATTTAGTTACTTCTGAGCAAACACCTTCAGCCCTTTTAGTTGGTGTTTTTGTTGGTGCTAATGGAGTAACTGCCGCAGGAGGTATCTTATTGCAAATTATGCCTAAAGCGGCTCGCGATCAATCTCTGGTAACTTTGTTAGAATCGCGCATATCTCAACTATCTGGTTTTACTCCTTTGTTACAAAAAGGCAAAACCCTAGGAGAGATTATGGGACAATTATTGGGAGATTTAAATTTGTTTATTTTTCCTGAGTATCACCAAGTCCGCTTCCATTGCGGCTGCTCTTTTAAAAGAGTTTTGGGCGCACTAAAAATGTTAGGAGAAGCTGAATTACAGGACATGATTGAAAAAGACGAGGGGGCAGAAGCGGTTTGTCAGTTCTGTGCCGAGGTTTACCAGGCAAATGAAACTCAATTAACCCAATTAATTGCTGATTTAAAGGCTGAATAAATTAAGTCTTGTTGTTAATAAGGTCTAGAGAAATAATTAAAGTTTCTGACTAAATCATCTCTTCATGCGACTGACATGAATATGATATTTAATCTCTAAAATCAAATGATAAGATGGGATACGATTCAACCGCAATCTTGGGAAAATCGCAAATAATCAATAGAGTATAGTTACTGGCATTACATTGGGTAGTGTATGGCGATCAACAAAAAACCACAAAACTCAGAAGCAGATGCAACAAAAAATGAATCTGAGGCTAAAATAAACCATAACAAGCCACAACCACCAAACTCTGATATTGAGCGCGATTTAGATTTAAAGGAAAGTTTGTTAATGCCTGTGACTCCTCCAACTTCTTCTTCAATTCGTCCCGTTTCTAATTCATCTGAATTAGTCTCTTCTCCCACAAGAAAATCAGTGTGGTGGAAAACTTGGCAGTTATGGGGAATTTTATTAGTATTTTGTTCGGGAGGAATAGGCTATGGAGCGACTTCTATGTTGTTGAAGTTACCTAAAACTCAAAGTTGCTCTAAGGTTTTTTGGCCAATTGCTTCAGCATCAATTCGCCTGTACTGCGCCCAAACAGCAGCGGAAGATAAAAATGTTGAAGGGTTATTAGCAGCTATTAATTTGGTGGCAATATTACCCGAAAATCATCCCCTCAGACCAGAAATCAATCGTAATATCGATAAGTGGGCAACCACAATTTTAGAAATCGGCGAAGAAGAGTTTCAAGCAGGAGAATTAGATAAAGCGATCGCCACAGCTAAGAAAATTCCTGAAGATGTTTCTGCTCAAGAATTAGTAGGGCAACAAATTGGTGACTGGAAATCTATTTGGTCTCAAGGAGAAGAAACTTACGAGGAGGTAGAAAACAAACTCCGAGAAGCTGATTGGAATGGAGCTTTTAATTCGGCAGTACGTTTGACCGATAGTCCTAATCAATATTGGGCAACTACTAAGTACGAAGAAAGTATCAACAATATCAATGTTGCTCAAGAAGAGAATGCCAGCCTCAATAAAGCCCAAGCTCAAGTAACTAACGGCAAAATCGACGACTTAATCTTAGCAATTGATAGGGCAGACGATATTGGTAAAAAAAGCTATGCTTACGATCAGGCTCAAGAAATTATAGCTGAGGCTAAAGACAAGCTAGTAGGTAACATTGAACAACTAATTGAAGAACAAGATTGGCAGCAATTGCTTCAGGTAGCCAACCAGATTCCCTACAGCTTAAAATTACAAAATAGGGTCAAAGATTGGCGTATTCTGGCTAATGCTGGCTCTAGCGCACAGCTAGATACGGTGTTTGGTATTGAAGAGGCGATAGAAGAAATCACCAAACTAGAGCAGAAGAGTAAATATTATAGGTTGGGACAAAAGTTAAATCGTCGTTGGAATTTAGAAATACAAGATGTTCGCCATCTGTCTCAAGCTAGAGAACTAGCTAGGGTGGGAACAATTGCTAACCTCAATAAAGCGATCGCCGAAGTTCGATTAATTCCTCGCTCGAATCCTCGCTATAGTGAAGCTCGTCAAGAAAGGACCAAGTGGCGCAGACAAATTCAGGTAATTGAAGATCAGCCAATCTTAAATCGTGCCAGAGAATTATCCTATGGCAACAATGTCAATTCTTGGCGTAGAGCGATCGCCGAAATTAATTTGATTGCCAATGACAGCCCCCTTTATGGTGAAGCACAAGGTTATGCTCGGACTTGGCGCGCTAATATTGAACGGGTAGAAGATCAGCCCATCCTCAACGAAGCTGATTCTTTCGCCAATATTAATAACTATCCCGCAGCAATTGATGCTGCTAGGCGAATTAGGTCAGGTAGAGCTTTATACCCAGAAGCACAAAACAAAATTAACCTTTGGCAACAAGAAATAGACGGGAAAAGATATCTTAGTCAGGCTATCGATTTAGCAAATCAAGGTACACCACAATCTCTCGCTCAAGCAATTAGAGTGGCAAGACAAGCTTCTACTAATAGTTCTGTTTATCCCCGAGTAGTTCGCGATATCAATGAATGGGCAGCGGAAATTTTGTCAATAGCAAGACAAGCTTCTAATAGTTCTCTAGAAAGCGCGATCGTGATCGCACAACAAGTTCCTTCTGGTACAACCAGCTTTACTGCTGCTCAAGGAGAAATTGAAATTTGGCAAGAAAGACTCAATCCCCCTGAAGCAGAAATTATTCCTCCCACTTTTAAATTAGATAAACTCAAAAAGGAACGGAATCGAGATAACTAATAATTGCTTAAGTAATTTTGCTTAATAACTTACTTTCTTAAGTCCATTCCCATTCCCTCACGACGTACTCGCAAGTCATAATAAACAACAGCTTTGATCGATTGCCAGAAAGGAATCATTAAAGCTCCACTCACAACGATAAGAAAAAGATAAAGCAATACTCCAATTCCTGCAAAACCTGAGGCATTCTCTAACCCAGAACCAATGACCAATTGCAAAATCGCGCTCAATATTTGAACTGCAATGCCTATAGGTAAACTAATGAGAAAAGCCAAAAATACAATTAGTTGAATTCTTCCAACAGAGCTTTTAGTTAGTTGCCAACTTCTACTGATAGTACCTACAGCAGTGACATTTTCTTCTACGGCTAAGGGAAGTTCAACCAAAAATAGTCGAGAAATCAACCAAATAAATGCAAAAATAAAGAAAAATACAGCTAAAATTGCGAATAAAATAGATATTATTGAGTTTTGCGCCGTAATAACGCTTACAATAGCCCCAATAATGCCAAAAATAATAGAATAGGCGATTAATGCCCCAAAAATAATCAGACTAACCAAGATTCCAGCAACAAGAAAATCCCACATCTTAGGTTTAATATGTCGTTGAGCATCTCTAACTGTTTCTGGCTGTTCTGAAACTTCTCTAAATGCCAAGCGAGAAATTAATCCCGTCATGGCTGAATACTTTGCCCAGCCATAAATAGGTACAAATATCCACAAATAACCAAAAAATGCCAACTTAAAATATTTTTTAAAGTTGTCGCGATAGATACGCAACCCTGCACTAACAACATTACCAATACTCAGGAGTTTCATGATTTTAACCTTACTCTTTTGAGGAATTTATAATTGGTAGCTGATGAATTGATTAATCAACAAGCACCAATAATTCATATTTTTCCCAGAAAAGCTCAATAACTAACTATAGTAGTTTTCATTAGAATTAGGTATGTTTACAACCTTGGTTTTTGTTGATGGTTACTTGTGAATTGTTAATTACTACTGTGTATTAATAATTTCAACAGGTAAATCAGATATATTGTCGTCCAAAATAAAGTCTGCTAAGATATCGCTTTCAAAGATAAATTGTTGATATTTATTTTTAATTAAATTGAATTGGGGTTGAGTCATAATTTTTTGCAAGTAGTTTCGCTCTCGCTCGCTAACTCCTTTGGTGAGGATATCACAGGCTTGATTACCCTGATTATCGGTAATTAATAAAAACGCACCACGGCTAATTAATAGCTCCACTATTTCTATTCTGGAGTTTCCAGTGGCATACATCAAGGCAGTTTTACCATCTGGTGCTTGAGCATTGATTTCTGCACCACTATCAATGAGCTGCATTACTATTTTTAGCTTGTCTTTCATTGGTCGAGCATCGTGAATACCTAAGATAGCTGTTTTCATCAGGGGAGTGATGCCATCGCCATCTCTTAAGTTGGGATCGGCACCATGAATCAACAATAATTGAACAATGTTGGGCATACACCAGATAATCGCTATCTCTAAGACAGTTCGTCCCAAGCTATCTCTAACATTGGGATTGGCTCCATATTCTAGTAATAGTCGCAAACACTGTTCTTTGGCTGTAATATTGTAAAGGGTCTTAGGGCGATCGCCAATAGACCCCTGAGGTAAGGTAAACCAATTTTTTTCAAATATTAAAAATATTATCGGTTCAGAGTTTTGCCCCACAATTTTGACATTGGGATCTATTCCCTGCTGTAGTAGTTTTTTGACAGCAGCAAAGTCATTGATAACAATTGCCTCGGCTAATCGAAGTTCTTGCTTTTGAGAATAAACTTTAATTCTCTCTACAAGATTAAAAATGACCCAACTCACAAGTTTAAACTCAATCTATCTATGACCTATCTATGGCAAGATTATAAATCTTTTAGAGCATGGAGAATTACAGAGCAATTACTAGACCTCTTGCAAAAATAAATAAGAAATTAACATTAATCCCTTTTCTCTTTTCCCTCAACTTAACCGAAGTATATCGGACTTATGCAAGAGGTCTACTCATTAATAATTAATTATTCTTAACTATTAACTGCTCATTGTTAGTTGGTGTACGCCCATAGAGATAGTTTAAATATCTCAGGCGACCACTTAGTTCATCATTAAATGCTTCAACTCGACAACGCCATTCCCAATTACCCGTAGGTTGAGAGGGGGTATTCATTTTGGCATCTGTTCCCAAACCTAAAATATCTTGGAAAGGAATTACAGCAGTATTACCAACTGAACTTAGTGCCAGGCGAATTAATGCCCAGTGAATGCCATCTTCACAAAGACATCCTAAATAATCTACTACTCTAGCTTGGGCTTCGGGCGATCGCTCACTAAACCAGCCGACGGTAGTATTGTTATCGTGAGTACCTGTATAAACGATACAGTTGCGATTAGTATAATTAAAGGGCAAAAAGCCATTAGCACGGTCAGAATCAAAGGCAAAGTGAAGAATTTTCATCCCAGGAAACTTAAATTTATCCCTTAAGGCTTCTACCTCTGGAGTAATTACCCCTAAGTCTTCAGCAACAATCGGCAACGTACCCAGGTCTTTTTCTAGCAGTTGGAAAAATTCATCTCCAGGGGCATCAAGCCACGTACCTTTCATGGCAGTGGTTTCTCCTTGAGGAACTGCCCAATAAGCCTGAAAACCTCTAAAGTGGTCAATGCGAATGATATCTACGTATTCTAGAATGCCTTCAACTCTTCTGATCCACCATTTGAAATCGGTTTTTTGGAGTTTTTCCCAATTATAGACAGGATTACCCCAAAGCTGACCAGTCGCACTAAAGTAATCTGGAGGAACACCAGCCATCAATGCCGCTTCTCCTGTTTCTTCATCTAAGCGAAAGATTTCGCGATGCGCCCAGACATCTACACTATCATGAGCAACGTAAATTGGAATATCGCCAAAGATTTTAATATTTTTCTGATTGGCGTATTGCTTCAAATTTGTCCACTGACAGAAAAACTGATACTGCACAAATTTATGAAAAAAGATCTCTTGGGCTAATTCTGTTGCGCATTTTGCCATTGCTTGAGGCTGACGGGAGGCAATATCTTGCCCCCATTTATTCCAACTCTTTCCGTTATGTGCTTGCTTTAGTGACATAAATAAAGCATAGTCACTTAACCAATCATTGTGACGATCGCAAAAACGTTTAAATTCAGCCAGCTCAGTTTCTGAGGCTTGATTTTTAAAGCGATCGCTTGCCTTTCTAAGTAAAGGCATTTTAGTTGCAATTACTTGCTCAAAATCTACCCGATCGAGGGGAAACTCTGGCAAATTATCTAACTCTTCTTGAGTCAATAATCCTTGTTCTTGTAAAATTGCCGGACTAATTAACAGAGGATTTCCTGCCAAAGCAGAATAAGATAGATAAGGAGAATTCCCAAAACCAGTCGGCCCAATGGGCAAAATTTGCCATATTTGTTGGTCACTATTGGCTAAAAAATCGACAAATTGATAAGCGTTTTGACCTAAATCTCCGATGCCAAAACGGCTAGGTAGAGAAGTTGGATGAAGCAAAATACCGCTAGCTCTAAAATCAAACATTTATTATTAGTAAGTTATGTCCAGTTACTCCAGAGAAACCATAGCTTTTTGGCGACTTTGGTATTAGTCTAGTTTACAAAAGTTTGGATAAAGTTATTTAGCATTGTGTAAAATATCCCTTCTCAGATGTAGTCGATTTTTGGTAGCGTAATATATCAGGAAAAAATAACCAAATTAAAACTTTGTTTTAAGATTTGTCAGTTTCGATTGGCTATCTTAAATTAGGAGAATCAAACAATGACTATTTTATTTCAGTTGACACTAGCTGCTTTAGTTCTGTTTTCTTTTGTGATGGTAATTGGAGTTCCAGTTGCTTATGCTTCTCCCCAAAACTGGGAGCAATCTAAGTCTTTAATCTATGTAGGTTCTGGGATTTGGACTATTTTAGTGGTAGCTGTTGCAATTTTAAACTTTTTTGTTATTTAAGCGGCAAAAACTGGCAAACTAAAGTAAAGTGCGATTGGCTCTGCCAGTGCGCAGAGCACAATCGCCAAAAATACAGCGATCGCACTTCAATCAACTGCATTGTATCTGTTATAGATTTAGATTTAGATTTAGAATTATTACTTGATATTGACTTATGACTGTTTTTGAGGGAACTTTTGCAGGAGACGTATCTAATTTGCGTCTGGCGATCGTGATTGGTCGGTTTAATGATTTAGTCACCGATAAGCTAATTGCTGGCTGTCAAGATTGCCTAAAACGCCATGGTATTGATATTGAACCGAATAATGGTCAAGTGGATTATGTTTGGGTTCCTGGGAGCTACGAAATCGCTATGGTAGCGCGACAGTTAGCTCTCTGTGGGCGTTACAATGCCATTATTTGTCTGGGTGCAGTAATTAGAGGACAAACACCTCATTTTGATTTTGTGGCATCAGAAGCAGCTAAAGGAGTAGCTGCAGCTAGTTTTCAAACAGGCATACCAGTTATTTTTGGTGTTTTAACCGTTGATACAATGCAGCAAGCTCTAGAACGCGCTGGAATCAAAAGTAATTTGGGCTGGAATTACGCGTTAAATGCTCTGGAAATGGCTAGTTTGATGCAACAGATAGGTAATCATTCTTCATCTTCATCTCGCTCCAATTTGCCCCCTGGAAATGAGACTATTGCTTTACCCAAAGTTTCTAGCGCCAATGTAACCCACGATCAATAAATCTTTTGTATTTGTTCCTATAAACTGTGGTTGCATTATTGGTGGGACACCCTAGAAAAAAAATAATTAGCTTAGGATAGTGCAATAAATACTAGAAATCCTAAAGAAAACAAAATAATAGAAAGCAAGAGTTTAAATTCAAAACTCCTCAGCGTTTTTCTGGTTTTGTGTAGTTTTACATCATGGAATAGTGAATTTTGTCGTTTCTGTTTTTGAGCATGCACATTGTTTGGTTGCGCCTGATTTTTCGCCAATAAACGCTCTAGCTGGTCAAATTTTTCTTGCTCATCCAGGGGTGGTAAAACTACGTTGGAATTATGAGAATTTTGCGAATTTTTAGCTGAATCTTGAGCAATTTGATTAAATTTTAAATCTGAAGCAAACTCCAAATTAGTGGAATTTTCAGCATCGTGAGATAATTGCTGTTCTAGTAATTCGGACTTAATTGCAGAATACCCCTGGTTAACCAGCTTTATTGACCATTCAAGCTGCTTAGAAGATGCGCTTTTAAGCAGATAGCCTTTTGCGCCTAATTTTGTGGCTTTACGAACATATTCCTCGTTTTCATAACCACTGAGCATAATTATTTTCACCTGAGGAAAACTATCGCGAATTTTATCGGCGACGGTTAGTCCATCAATACCAGGCATATCAATATCGAGAAGCACAACATCTGGTTTAAGATTTTCTATTTTGTGAAGTGCAGTATTACCATCTTCAGCAGCTCCTACAACTTTAACCTCTGTTACTTGTTCTAGTAATATCTTGATGCCTTCACGAACTATATTTTGATCATCAACTATGAGAATACGAATCATTAGAATTTGACTAGTTAAAAATAAAATATTTTAGGGACTTTAATTTCTAATTTATTATCTTACATTTGGTAACATTCGTATAGTTGGAAATCTTAACTAAACTGACTATCAATATTTACAATAGATTTGAAATCTTACAATCTGTAATAATATCAAAACTGCTATTTAGATGATAAAGATTACAAATATTGATTCTCAAGAGGCTTAAAGACAAGGAACTATACCTTATTAAACATTTAATGGCGTTGATGTATGGATAAAATTAGACTTGTTACTTGATTTAGCATAATTTTTGCACAAATTATTATTAACTATCTCAAATTAGAGAAAAAAAAGAAAGGTTACAAAAAAAAAGGTTTTATTGTTCATTTATGTAATCAATATCACTAGAGCTTAAATAGAGCGATAGATAGTAACTACCCAAAAAATTTGTTGTTATTTATGTAAAAGTGATGACATTTTGAAAATAATTCTGAAAAACTCAAAGTCAATCCACTTTGAAAACTAAAACATGGCAAATTGAAAATACACTTGGAATAGTTTGATACAACTTGCTCCCCTTAAGATTCAATTAGTACTGCTTCGCGAAAGTAAAAAGTAAGAAGCAGGGAAACAAAACCGATAAAATAAAAAAATCATTTCTTACTAAGCTAAAGATTTATGACTAGTGCTGCACCAGCCAAGACAGAGTACGAAGCAATAATTGGATTAGAAACTCACTGTCAACTAAGTACAGAAACTAAAATATTTAGTCGCGAATCAACTAAATTCGA